>JALZFU010000133.1 GCA_030861385.1 Actinomycetota bacterium | reverse complement strand
CTGCGAAGCAGCCGTCCCCACGGAGGTCGACCGGGAGCACCGTCGCGCCCTCACGGCCGAAGACGTCGCAGATCGCGCTGCCGAGCCCGCCGGCGGCGCCGGTGACGACGGCGACGCGGCCCTCGAGCTCGCGGCTCATGCGCCGTTACCACCTCCGTCGCCGTTCGTGACGCCGGGCGTGGGCGCGGGGTACTCCGTCGGCTCCGCCCGCAATCCGAGCATCTTCCTCGCAGTGGCGGGCGTTGCGACCTCCCGGCCGAGGAGCGAGGCAAGCGCGACAATGCGCTCGACGAGCTCTGCGTTGCTCGCGGCCTTTCGGCCGCGCGCGTAGTAGACGCTGTCCTCGAGGCCGACGCGCACGTGGCCGCCGAGGACGATCGAGAGCGCGCACAGGGGGAGTTGGTGCGCGCCGATCCCGATCGTGCTGAAGAGCGAGCCCGGCGGCAGACGCTCCACCATGTGCAGGAGGTCCATCGGCGTCGGGTAGTTGGCGTTCTGCGCGCCAAGGACGAACTGAACGAGGTACGGCTCCACGACCGTCGAACGGGCGATCAGCGCGTCGAGAACGCTGTACTGGCCCGAGTTGTAGAGCTCGAACTCGGGCTTGATCCCGAGCTCGGCCATCCGGTCGACGAGCGCTTCCAGCTCGCCGTACGTGGTGAGGAAGATGTCGTCGACGACGACCTCGTCGTCGCGACCGGAGAGCGGCGCCTCTCGCCGCGCGAGCTTCAACCGGTAGGCGACGGGGCCGCAGTCGACGGCGGCCATCTCGGGACGCGCCGAAAGGCTTCCCCACTGGAACCGGCAGTGGCCGTCAGGGGTGTCGATGACGTCGCCCGTCATCGTGTTGTTGATAACGATGTCGGGGCAGCGGTCGCGGACGAGGGCGTTGATCTCGAGGTAGCGCTCGGTCTCGTGCGACATCCGGCTCGGGTTGTCCGGCCGCCGAGCGTGCACGTGGACAATGCTCGCGCCGGCGTTCCACGCGTCGAACGTCGACTGAGCCTGCTCGGCCGGCGTCTCCGGGAGCGCCGCGTTCACCTCCTTCCCCTGGACGCCCCCGGTGATCGCGACGGTCACGATCAGCGGTGGGAGGCTCTCGACGCCGTAGCGCGCATGCTCGAGGTACTGCCGGGGGTCGGCGTAGTCCCAGGCTGTCGCACCGTCGACGTCGATCACGCGGACTCCCTTCTACAGCGACATCTGAACCAGGGGCTTCAGGCGACCCGCGAGCTCGCCCACGTCGACCGAGTGACCCAATCCGGGCCCCGCGGGGAGGGGAACGAACCCGTCGACGATCGTGGGCGGCGACGCGACGCCGTCCGCGAAATCGCCCGGCGGGAACGGGACCTCGAAGAAGCGGCACGCCTCGCTCGTCAGCATGAGCTGGAGATTCGCCCACTGTGCGAGCGGGAAGCCGAAGCTCTGAACCTCGCAGGGCAGACCGAGCGCCTCGGCGAGGTGGAGCAGCCGAAGCGCCGTCCTTACGTCGGGCGCTCGCGTGGCGTCGAGGCGAAGCGCGGCCCAGAGACCGTCCCGTACGTCGCGAGCCCACTCCGCGGCCGGCCGCTGCACGAGTCCGTCGGGGACGAGGGGGACGCTCGTTCGGCTCGCAAGCGAACGAAGGGCTTCCGTCGAGTCGTCGGCCAGCGGAGCCTCGAACCAGAGGAAGTTCGCCTCCGCGAGCGCGCGGCCGACCGCGACCGCCGTGTAGAGGTTGTAGGCGCAGCTCGCGTCCCACATCAGGTCGAACGACGTGCCGAGCTCGCGACGCGCTCGCGCGACCGTCTCGACGTCGACGGCGAGCAGTCCAGACGCGTGAAACTTGACCGCTCGCAAGCCTGCTTCGACGGCGGCACCGGCGCAGGCGACGGCCGATTCGGGGTCGGCGAAGCTCGGCAAGCTCGCATACCCCCGCAGTCGCCTCGGGCGGATCCCGCCGAGGAAGGCAGCAGCGGGAAGGCTCGTCGCGCGACCGAGCGCGTCGAGGACGGCGAGCTCGACGGTGGCACGGAGCGGCTTGGCGGTTGGATCGTAGGGATTGGCGGCTGCTCGCTCGCGGGGGAGGCCGTCGACGGTCGCGCCGAGCCAGGCCGAGAGCGAGGAGTCGACGCGCCCGTCGTCGGTCCCCTCGTCCGCCGCGACGTAGTAGGTGAGCCCCGCGACCCCCGTCGCCGCGGCGCCGGCGCCCGAGACCTCGACGGACACGACCGTCTGCCTCGGCACGACGGTCGGGCCGACCTCGCTCCACCGGACCGGCTCAGCGCCCTGCGGCGACCCGTCCCAGGCCGCAAGTGAGGTGATTCGCCGAACGTCGTTTCCCACGGGCGGATCGTGCGTCGCGCGCCTCGGACTCTCTCATACGTCGACGGCCGGACGCGACGCGGTCGGCGCCACCGAGTGCACGCGACGAACGCACGCCGTAGTGTCGCTCCCGTGCGAGGCCGGGGCGGAGACGACTGACGTGCGGGACGTCGTCGTCGTCGGGGGCGGGTTCGCCGGCGTCACCGCAGCGCGCGAGGCGGCGCTCGCGGGCCGAGACGTCCTGCTCCTGGAAGCGCGCGACCGCCTCGGCGGGCGCACGTGGTCGTCGAGCTGGGACGGGATCGCCGTCGAGTACGGCGGTCAGTGGGTGCACTGGCACCAGCCGCACACGTGGTCGGAGCTCACGCGGGCGGGACTCGGAGTCGTCGTCGGCGGCGAGCCCGACGTCGCCAGCTGGTTCGTGGGCGAGGAGCGGCGGTCGGGCACGCCCGCGGAGCGAGACGCAATTGCCGAGCGGGGCTGGAACCGCTTCGTGGAAGGCGTAGAGGAGGCGCTTCCGAACCCGCACGAGCCGCTCGCCGCGCTCGAGCGCCTCGAGCGCTTCGACCGCCGAACCGTCGCCGACCGGCTTCGCGAGCTCGACCTGACGCGCGAGGAGGAGGACGTCCTTGCCGCCGAGCTCGAGTCGGTGACGCACGCGCCTCTCGACGAGGCCGGCGCCGTCAGCATCCTTCGCTGGCACGCGCTCTCGGGCTACACCCTCACGCTGACCCAGTTCACCGGCGGACGTGTCGCCATCGCCAGGGGGACGGGCGCGCTTCTCCGCGCGATCGCGACCGCCGTACCGGTCGAGACGCGGCTCGAGACGCCCGTCGCCGCGGTGGCGCGCGCCGACGAGCGGGTTGAGGTGACGACGCGGTCGGGCGAGGGGGTGGCGGCGCGAGCCGCCGTCGTCGCCCTCCCGCTGAACGTGCTCGGGCAGATCGAGTTCGATCCGCCGCTCTCGGAGACGAAGCGTGACGCGATCGCGCTCGGGCAGGCCTCGCGCGGGGTCAAGATCATGATCCGCGCTTCCGGCGACGAGCGGATGCACAACGCGGTCAAGCGGGAGCACGCGTTCGGCTACCTCGGAAGCCAGGCGCTCCTCGACGACGGCTCGCAGCTCCTGATTGGATTCGGCCCCGGGAAGCCGGCGTGCGACGCAGGCGACCTCGCGGCGGTGCAGCGCGCGCTCGACGAGCTTCTGCCGGGTTTCGAGGCGGTCGCGGCGACGGCGCACGACTGGGCGCACGACGAGTTCGCGAGGGGGACGTGGGCGATTCACCGACCCGGCTGGTACGCGAACTACCACGGCGAGATGCAGCGCGCAGAAGGCCGGATCGTCCTCGCGGGGTCCGACCTCGCGAACGGGTGGGCGGGGTTCATCGACGGCGCGATCGAGTCGGGCCTTCGCGCCGGCGCCGCCGTTCGCGCGCTTCTAACCTGACGCCCGATGACGCGCGCAGGCGCGAACGGGAGGGAGCGCGCCACGTACCTCGCGCTTCTAACGCTCGCCGCGCTCGACGCGGCCGCCTACAGCGTGATCGCGCCCGTAGTCCCCGCGATCGCGGAGGCGACGCGGGTCGGCCCGGGGCCGATCGGCGCGCTCGTCGCGAGCTTCGGCATCGGGATGGCGATCGGCTTCGCGCTCGCCGGACGGGGGGTGCAGGAGCGAGGCGCGTCGTTCGTGCTCGCGGTCTCCGTCGCGGTTGTGGCCGGCGGAAGCGCGGGATTCGTCCTCGGCGACAGCTTCCCGCTCTACGTGGCGTCACGCTTGCTCATGGGCGTCGGGTCCGGCGGCCTCTGGATCGGCGTCACCTTCGCGGTGCTCGCCCGGTATCCGGGCCAGGAGTATCGGCGGCTGACCCGCGTCCTCGCCGCCTATTCGGTCGGAAGCCTCGCCGGGCCGGGGGTCGGCGCGATCCACGGGATCCGCGGCCCCTTCGCGGCCTACCTCGGGCTCGTCGGCGTCTCGGGCGTCGCCGCTGTCCTCCTCCTCGGCCCGCTGCGGGAGCGCGCGACCTTCTCGTCGGACAGGCACGCGCTTCGCCGTCCCGGCTTTTGGTTCGCGAGTGCTGCCATCCTGCTCGTCGCGCTCGCGCTGGGGACGCTCGAAGGGCCGCTCCCCCTCCACTTCGCCGAGCGACTCGACCAGCGCGAGATCGGCGCGATGTACGTCGCCATCTCGCTCGCCGTCGCCGTCTCCGCCGCCGCGGCGGCCCGCCTCCCGCCGCGCCCGACCGTCGGCGCCGCGAGCGCTCTCATGGTCGTCGGCCTCTCCCTCGCCGGCGCGTCGCACTCGGTTCCCCTTTGGGGCGTCGCGGTTTTCGTCTCGGCGCTCGGGTTCGGTCTCGGCGAGGCCGCGTCGCTCGGCGTCCTCCTCGACGTCGTCGGGACGGAGCGAGTCGTACTCGCGATGGTCGTCTACTCGCAGGTGTGGGCGCTCGGCTATCTCGCCGGCCCCGCCGCCGGCGGCGCCGTCGCCGGGGTGCTCGGCTTCGCCGCGATCGGGCTCGTGCCGCTCGTCGGGGCGTTCCTTGTCCTCGCCGCGTTCCTCCTCGCCGGGGGCTGGGAGCAAGCCTACGCGCGGCCCTAGGAGGGATTGGCGATATCGAACGCCGGGGCGACGGCCATATCAATCTCACGGCCGACAGCTACGCCGAACCGGCGTTCAGCGCGGTTGCGTGCCCGTCGGTAGCTCACAATCGCTTCGCTAATCGTGGACGGACGGCGCTCCACCCCAAGGGGCGCAAGCAGGTGATCGAAGAGCTTTTCCAGTTCGCTTGCGACGAGTTGCGTCTTCCCGCCGGCCTCCTTGCCTCTCAGCCAGAGCATCCAGTCCCAAAAGTGCGCCTCGATCGCGGAAAGGTTCTTGGGGTTCGGTTCCCAGGGCGGCTCAAGGTCATGCGGCTCATCGGGAAAGATCAAGTCAAGCTTTACGGGTCCTCGGAGGATCAGCATCCAGCAGTATTCAGGGCTGAGGCGGTCCCATTGCTGCGCCAGCGGATCGAGCGGCGCGCACAACTCGGGGAGTGCGCAAGAAAGAGCCGCGAAGTCCTCCGCCTGCACGCGAAAATCCCAATCCGAGAACTCGGTGGCGCGTCCCTCGGCGCGAGAGCCGGCAAGACTGATGCTCCGTACCGCTGGGTGCGGCCCTACGCTGGCGAAAATCTGCTGCGCAAGGTCGACCATGCCCCAGCGCGGAAACTATCGCCTCCGCTTGATTGGTTACGCCTAGCAGCGATCCAAAGACCACGCACGCGGCGGCTGTGTCACCCGCACGCCGTTAAGCCGCGGCGACGGCGAGGTCGGCTTGCCCGCCTGGCCGGCGCGGGCCAGTTCGCTGGTCGCCGCTTGACTCCCGAAACCTCCTGTCAGCTCTCGCACCTATATGTACACAGACACGCGGGTGGTAACACAAGCTCGCGCTGACGCCAGGGGCGATGAACGCTCGAGCGGCGCGGGCGAAGGCGTGGAAGTACCCAGAAGGGCGAAGGGGGGAGAACGCCCACTCAGGTTGGCGCAACGGCCGCCGGAGTCACCAGCGTTCCTATCCCGCTCTCCGCAACAGAATGGGTCACGCTACAGGGTGACTTCCCGCTCTCCGAGGGCGCATGGGGGCAGCTTCTGCGCGTTCTCGAAGTCATGAAGCCCGGCTTGGTCGTACCGCATCAGGCTGTAACAGCCGACGATGATGCCGGTGACGCCGACTAACAGCGTCTCTACGTGTTGAGGGTCAGCCCGTTCCCGTCGATAGAGCATTCGACGACAGCGCAGTTGTCCTGACGCTCGAAGTGAAGTCGCGCGATGGCCTGGTCAATGCCGTGTGCATGGGCCTGCACGGCCCGTAGCGGTCCCCCACTCGTAACCACGAGCACCTGCTCCCCCTCGTGCCTCTCGGCGATCTCGTGAAGCGCCTCCAGGACACGATCTGCCATCTCGAGATCCGTCTCGCCGCCCGTGGGAGCTGCGAGCTTGCAGGTATCCCACTTTTTGAACGCTCCCGAGTATCGCTCGTTGATCTCCTGGCGGGTCAACCCTTCCCACTCGCCAAAGTTGACCTCCCTTAGCCGGGGATCCTGCTGAACTTTGAGATTCAGGCGGGCAGCGACAGCTTCCGCCGTCTCGACAGCACGAACCGTGTCACTGCTATAGACAGCGTCGATGGAGAGGCTGCTCAACTTGTTGGCGAGGTCTTGGGCCTGCTGGCGGCCAAGCTTGTTCAACGGTGGCCCCGTGAATCCCTGCCAGCGATGGGTAGCGTTCCATTCAGTTTCGCCGTGCCGGGCTAGGAGGATGGTCGTCACGGGTGGAGCGTAGCGTTCTCATTTCACCAATCCCTCCCTAGCCGGCGGAGGCGGCGACGAGCACGCGCCCGTCCACCACCTTCACCGGGTAGAGACGCGTGCGAAGCCGCGCGTCGTCGAGACAGCGTCCCGTCTCGAGGTCGAACTCCCAGCCGTGCCACGGACAGCGAAGGACGCGCTTTCCGCTCGGCTCGTAGAGTCCGGGTGCGCCGACCTCGCGCTCGCGGATCCGCCCCCGGCAGAGTGGCGCGCCGTGATGAGGACAGCGGTTCCGGACGGCGTACAGCTGCCCGTCCTCGTCCCGGAGGACGCCGAGCTCGCGCCCCCCCACCCGGACGACGAGCACCTGTTCGCGCTCGAGCTCGGCGAGCGACCCGGCGTCCGTCCACGAGCTCACGCGTGCAGGAGCCCGAGCCGCTCGCCGTACAGCGCGGTCGCGTTCTCGCGCAGAACCCGCTGCCGCCACTCCTCGGGGAGGCGGGCTAGCGTCCAGCGCGGCTCGTCGAAGTCCCAGTGGGGATAGTCGGAGGAAAAGCAGAGGACTTCGGGCGCACCGGCGGCCGCGAGCATCTCGAAGAGGAGGTCGTCGTTTCCGTCCGTGTGCTCGAGCGGTTGCGTCGCGAACCGGACGTGCTCGCGCACGACGTCGCTCGGCTTGCGGTCGAGCCACGGGATCTCGGCGCGGAGCGCGCGCCAGTTCGTGTCGAGCCGCCAGAGGATTCCCGGCAACCAGGCGACTCCCCCCTCGATCAGGAGGACGCGAAGGCCGGGTAGGCGTTCGAAGACGCCGTGGCAGACGAGCGAGACCAGGTGCGCCATCACGCTGCCCGCAGAGCCGAGCGTGTGCCACTCGACGTAGAAGGTCGGTGGACCCGCGGCGCCCGGCGGCGGAGCGATGCCCATCCCTTCGCCGCCAGAATGGATCGCGACCGGGAGACCGCACTCGACGGCGGCCTCGAAGATCGGGAGGTAGCGCGGCTCGCCATACGGGCGCTCCGACCCGCCGACGAGGAGGACGTGGACGAACCGCTCGTCCTCGGCGACGCGCCTGATCTCGGCCGCCGCTGCCTGCGGATCCTGGGCGGCGCACACGATCCCGCCGCGGAAGCGCGGCTCCGCGTCGAGCCAACGCTCGCGCAGCCAGTCGTTGTGTGCGCGCGCGAGCGCGGCCGCGCGGTACGCGCTCGGCATGAGCGAAACCGTCACGGCGTCGTCCGCGTTCAGCATCGCGATCTCGACCTCGAAGGGGTCGAGCGCCTCGCGGGCGACGACGTCGGCGCTCGCGGCGGGGGGCCGGGACCCGTCCCGCTCGAGATCGGTCCGGTACCACGAGACGGGATGCGACCACGCGTACCCGGGGAGGCCGAGCCCCGGTCCTTGCGAGCGAAACCACTCGCGTTGACCGGGCTCGACGTACGCGAGGAGCTCCTCCGGGTCGCCGATCTGCGGGTGGACATCGCAGTCGATCACGGGCGCGACGGACGTTACGCTCTCGCGACTCGATGCGCTATCGCGACGAGGAGCACACGCGGCCGGAGCGTCACCCCGCGCGCGAGAACGCGGTCGGCGGCGACGCGTGAGCGCGTCGCTCCGGGAGCGCACCGGAGCGCACCGCGTGCTCGATCCCCCCGGCGGCCTGCCGCAGCCGGCGCGTCGCGTCGATCCGCACGCTCCGCTTACGGCGAGCGAGCTCGCCCTCGACGTCGACCGCGTCTCCGTTGACGCCTGGAGCTTCCGGCAACTATGGGCGGAAGCGCGCGAGGACGACCGCTCCTTCGCCCGGGCGCTCCACGACGTGGTCGAGGAGCGGGGGAAGCTGCACAACCCGCAGACGGATTCCGGTGGCACGCTCATCGGCACCGTCGCGGAGATCGGCGACGAGGCGGCGGCGGAGCGGCGACTTGCGAGCGGCGACCGCGTCGTCCCGTTGGCGTCGTGCTCGGCGATCCCGCTCGTCCTCGAACACGTGCGGGCGGTGAACGCGCGCGCCGCCGAGGTCGAGGTCGAGGCGAGGGCGATCGTGCCGCTCGCCTTCCCCGTCGAGCGTGTCCCCACGGACCTCGACGAGCGCCTCGTCGTCGCGGCCGCCGACACGGCCGGCGCACCAGGACTCGTTCACGACCTCGTCGCCCCGGGCGCACAGGTGACGATCCTCGGCGCGAACGGCACCGCCGGCCTCCTCGCGTGCGCTTCCGCGCGCGACCGCGGCGCCGGGCGTGTCGTCGGCGTCGACCTCGCGACGGCCGCGCTCG
>JALZFU010000102.1 GCA_030861385.1 Actinomycetota bacterium | reverse complement strand
GGGCGGGGGCGGCGGGGCCCAAGACGAGCGCCGCGCGGCGCGCCTCGCCCGGCTCGTCGAGCGCGAGCGAGAGGGACACCGCCTGCCATGCGCGAGGCAGGCCGGCCAGGATCTCGGACCACTGCTCGGCGAGCCTCACGGCGCCGGATGCTAGCGTGTCACCGACCGTGGCCTTAGCCGAGCAGAAGGGCGAAGCCCACCCCGGCGCGACGGTCGACAGCCTCCCGAGAGAGACGCTCGTCGACTTCCTGCGCGAGATGCTCCTCATCCGCCGCTTCGAAGAGAAGGTGGAGGAGCGGTTTCGCGCGGGGGAGCTCCCCGGCTTCCTGCACGTCGCCATCGGGCAGGAGGCGGTCGCGGTCGGGGTTTGCCGCGCGCTCGAGGACGGCGACGTCATCGCCTCGACGCATCGCGCCCACGGTCACACGCTCGCCAAGGGGACCCACCCGAACGAGATCATGGCGGAGCTCTACGGGAAGAAGGAGGGCTGCAGCCGCGGCTACGGCGGCTCGATGCATCTCTACGACCTCGACCGGGGAAACCTGGGCGCGAACGCCGTCGTGGGCGGTGGCTTGCCGGCGGTCGTCGGCGGCGCGCTCGCCTTCAAGATGCGTGGCGAGCATCGCGTCGCGGTAGCGTTCTTCGGCGACGGCGCCACGAACATCGGGACGTTCCACGAGTCGCTGAACCTCGCGCAGCTCTGGCGCGTCCCCGCCGTCTTCGTGTGCGAAAACAACCACTACGCCGAGTCGACGCCGGCGCGCCAGCAGCTTCCGATCGACGATCTCGCAAAACGGGCGGTCGCCTACGGGATGACGGAGATGACGGTCGACGGCCAGGATGTCGAGGCCGTCTACCGGACGGCGACGGAGGCCCTCGCGCACGCACGCGGCGGCGACGGGCCGGTCTTTCTCCTCTGCGAGACGCATCGCCTCACCGGCCACTACGTCGGCGACCCGCAGGTCTACCGACCGAAGGAGGAGGTCCGCGAGCTCCGCCGGACGGAGGATCCGATCGAGAAGCTTCGCCGGGCGATCGAGGTCGCCGGCGACGAGTGGGACGCGCTGGACGGAGAGGCGACGAAGACCGTGGAGGCCGCCGTCGAGTTTGCGAAGAACGGCACCGATCCCGAGCCCGAGGACGCGCTCGAGAACGTCTATGCCTAGCGTCGCGCCGCGGAAGACGGGAAGCGCTCTTCGCGACTGATGAGCTCCCTCACGTATCGCGAGGCCGTCCGAGACGCGATGAGCGAGGCGATGCGCCGGGACGAGAGCATCTTCATCATGGGGGAGGACATCGCGGAGATGGGCGGCTCCATGGGCGTCACCCAGGGGATGCTCGAGGAGTTCGGGCCGGAGCGCGTCAGGAACACTCCGATCTCCGAGATGGCGATCGTGGGGGCGGGGATCGGCGCCGCGATCGCGGGGATGCGGCCGATCGTCGAGATCATGTACCAGGACTTCACGACGCTCGCGATGGAGCAGCTCGTGAACCAAGCGGCGAAGCATCGCTACATGTCGGGCGGTCAGCTGAAGGTACCGCTCACCGTTCGCACGCAGGGCGGCTCGGGCTGGTCGCCGGGAGCGCAGCACGCGCAGCAGCTCGAGGCGTGGTTCGTCCACGTCCCCGGCCTCAAGGTCGTGTTCCCGTCGACGCCCGCTGACGTCCGCGGCCTCCTCTGGAGCTCGATCTACGAGGACAACCCGGTCATGTTCTTCGAGCACCGGACGCTCTACGGGATCAAGGGCGAGGTGCCTGACGAGATCGAGCCGATCGAGCTCGGCCGCGCCCGCGTCCACCGCGAGGGCGACGACGTCACGGTGGTCGCGACCGGACGGCTCGTCCACGAGGCTCTCGCGGCCGCCGAGGAGGCCGAGGAGGACGGGATCTCGGTTGAGGTCGTCGACCCGCGAACGCTCCTCCCGCTCGACGAGGACGCGCTCGTCGAATCGGTGAAGAAGACGAACCGCTGCGTTGTCGCGCACGAGGCCGTCGTTCGGATGGGCTTCGGGGCGGAGCTGGCCGCGCTCGTCCAGGAGCGCGCGTTCGACTACCTCGACGCCCCGGTCGAGCGCGTCGGCGCGAAGTTCGCGCCGCTTCCATTCGCCCCGGTGATGGAGCAGTACGTCGTGCCCCATGCCGCCGACGTCCTCGCCGCGATCAAGCGAACCGTCGCCCGAAACGGGGCCTAATGGCGAGCGAGATGACCTTGCCGCGCCTCGGCCAGGGCATGGAGTCCGGAACGATCGTCCGCTGGCTCAAGTCCGAGGGCGACCGTGTCGAGAAGGGCGAGCCGCTCTACGAGCTCGACACCGAAAAGGTGACACAGGAGGTGGAGGCCGACGCCTCGGGCGTCCTCCTCAAGATCCTCGTCCAGGAGGGCGAAGTGCCGGTCGGCCAGCCGGTCGCCGTGATCGGTGACGAGGGCGAGGAGGTCGAGCCGGCGACGGAGGCGACGACCGCGGACGAGGCGGAGGAGGGCGAGACGCCCGACCGCGTCCGCCCGGACGAGGGCGGGACCGAGCTCGGCGTCGAGAAGCCGGCCGAGGCGCCCGAGCGAGAGGACGAGCGCGAGCGCGGACGGCGGAGGCGGGCAGAGGACGAGCCGACCCCGATCGCCGAGCCGGACAGCGCGCCGCAGGCTGCGCGGCGTGACGGCGGGCGCGTCAAGGCCTCACCGCTCGCCCGCCGCCTGGCGAAGGAACGCGGGGTCGATCTCGCCGGCCTGCGGGGAACGGGGCCCGAGGGCCGGATCGTCGCGGAGGACGTCGAACGAGCGAGAGCCGCGCCCGCGCGAGCGGCAACCGAGACGGCTCCTCCCGTCGAGGGGGAGGTCGTCCCGCTGACCGAGATGCGGCGCGCGATCGCCCGTCGCATGAACGAGGCGTGGCGGACGCCGCACTTCCAGATCTCGCTTTCGGCCGACATGCGAGCGGCCTTGCATCTCCGGGCCGCGCTCGTCGAGCGGCGGCGCGAGGGCGACACGAAGCCGACCGTTTCGGACATCCTGACGAAGGCGTGCGCGGCGGCTCTCATGCGTCATCCGGACGTGAACGCGCACTTCGAGGGCGACGCCGTTCGCGTGTTTCCGACCGCGAACATCGGCATCGCAGTGGCGGTCGAGCGCGGCCTCCTCGTTCCCGTCATCCCGAGTTGCGAGCGGAAGACGCTGGCCGAGCTCGCCGCGGCGCGAGCGGAGGTCGTCGCTCGCGCGCGGGCGGGGAAGATCCAGCAGCGCGACCTCGAGAACGGCACGTTCACGGTCTCGAACCTTGGGATGTACGGCGTCGAGCGCTTCGTCGCCGTCTTGAACCCCCCGCAGGCTGCGATCCTGGCGGTCGGCGCGATCGCCGAGCGCGCCGTCGTCGAGGACGGAGACGTGGTCGCGCGGCCGCTCATGGAGCTGACGCTCTCCTGCGACCACCGGGCGGTCGACGGCGCGACGGCCTCGGAGTTCCTCCGGTCGGTGAAAGAGCTCCTCGAGGAGCCCGGGCTGATGCTGTGAGCGTCTGGTACGGCGTGACGGATCTCGAACGGGCGCGCGCCTTCTATACGGAGAAGCTCGGCTTTCGCGAGCTCTACCGGGATGCCGAGGGCAAGTGGATGCGCCTCGTGCGCGACGGCGCCGAGCTCGCCGTTGCGGAGACCCCAGACCGGACGGGCGCCGTGCTCGCGATCGACGTCGAAGACGTCAAGGCGGAGGCGGAGCGACTCCGGCGGGAGGGGATCGACGTCGGTGTCGTCGTCGAGATCCACGGGACGATCCGGCTCCTCGACGTGTTCGATCCCGACGGAAACCGCCTCCAGCTGACGCAAGACCTCTAGCGAAGGAGGCGTCGCGAAGGTCCAGCGTGCGTCGGCTGCGCGCTCCGCCCGGTCGGTCCCGCGGGGGGGCACGCGTCGCGCGCGCGCGAGAGGACGCCGCGTCGCGTATAGCGCGGAAATAGCGGGAAGTTTGACTGAGGGCTACGCCCGGCTCGCCAACAGTGTGACAGGCTGACGGGGGGGCGGCGCGACCACACGACGGGCGGGGTTTGCCGCAGGCCTTGCCCGCGCTGCGCCGCCCCGCACCGATCGGGGGATGAGGGCGGCCGGGAGTTCGCGGGTCGTCGAGACCGAGGAACGGGAGTTCTCGCCGGATCGGGCGAAGCGGCCGACGGTCGCCCTCGCCGCTCCCAGATGTGGGACGGCGGGCGAAGCGAGCGTGCTGGGTAGGATCGCGCTAGCGAGCGACAGGGGGAGGCCCAATGGAATGTGACGTCGCCGTCCTCGGCGGCGGGCCGGGTGGCTACACGGCGGCGATCCGCGCGGCCCAGCTCGGAGCGAGAGCCGTCTGCGTGGAGAAGGAGCCGGCGCTCGGGGGAACGTGCTTGCGCGTCGGGTGCATCCCGACGAAGGCGTGGGTGCAGACCGCCTATGCGATCAAGGAGGCCGAGGAGACGTTTGCCAAGCTCGGGGTGAACGTCGGCTCGCCCGAGCTCGACTTCGCCAAGGCGAACGAGTGGAAGGCGGCGATCGTCAAGCAGCTCACCGGCGGCGTGGCCAGCCTCTTCAAGGCGAACGGCGTCGAGTGGGTCAAGGGGGCCGGCCGCTTCACCGACGCGACGACGATCGCCGTCGACGGCGCCGACGACGTGACGTTCCGCAGCGCCATCGTTGCCACCGGGAGCTACCCGATCCGCCCGCCGAT
>JALZFU010000178.1 GCA_030861385.1 Actinomycetota bacterium | reverse complement strand
TCCTCGAGCTCCACCCGCCACCCCTCGTCGCGCGGGTGCACCCCGTTCCGCCCGGGGAGGCGGCGAAGACGGTCGCGGTCGCCGAGCGCCTCTGGAACGAGCTTCGCATCGGGCGCGACGGGACGATCCTCGGCTACGGCGGCGGATCGACCACGGACGTCGCGGGCTTCGTCGCTGCCACGTACGCGCGCGGCGTTCGCTGGCTCGCCGTTCCGACGACGCTCGTCGGCCAGGTCGACGCCGCGATCGGCGGCAAGGTAGGGATCGACCTCGCCGACGGCAAGAACCTCGTCGGCGCCTTCCATCTCCCCGAGCGAGTCGTCGTCGATCCCGAGGTCCTCGCCACGCTTCCCGACCGGGAGCGCCGCCAGGGGATGGCCGAGATCGTGAAGACGGGGCTCCTCGCCGACCGAGCGGTCTGGGAGCTCGCCGAGGAGGACATGATCCGCGCCTGCGCGGCCTTCAAGGCGGCCGTCGTCGTCTCGGACCCCTACGAGACGGGACGACGGGCGATCCTGAACCTCGGGCACACCTTCGGCCACGCGCTCGAGACCGCCTCCGACTACTCGCTCCCCCACGGCGACGCGGTCGCGCTCGGACTCCTCGCCGCCCTGCGGCTCTCCGGCCGCCCGACGGACGTCGTGGAGGACCTTCTCCGGCCGGAACCGGTCCGCGTCGACCGCGAGCGCGCCTGGGCGGCGCTCAAGCGCGACAAGAAGGCGACAGGCGCACGGACGCGGCTCGTCCTCCTGCCTTCTCCCGGGGAGCCGCGGTTCGGCGTCGAGCTCCCAGACCGGGAGGTTCGCGCCGCGCTCGACGCGCTCATCCGGGACTAGACTCGACCCGTGCAGGTGGCGGTCCTGAACGGCGTCAACCTGAACGCCCTCGGCGACCGCGATCCCGCGCTCTACGGCGGCCTCAGCCTGAACGAGCTCGAGAACCGGATCTACCGCTGGGGACGCGAGCTCGGCCTCCAGGTCGTTTGCCGCCAGACGAACCACGAGGGCCAGTTCGTCGACTGGTGCCACGAGTCGCGCCCGTGGGCGACCGGAATCATCCTCAACCCCGGCGCCTGGGCGCACTACAGCTACGCGATCCGAGACGCGGTCGAGCTTTTCTCGTGCCCGGTCGTCGAAGTGCATCTTTCGGATGTGACGAAGCGGGAGGAGTGGAGGCGCACGTCGGTGCTCACGGACGTCGTCGCCGCCCGCATCGTCGGAAAGGGGCCCGAGGGGTACCGCGAAGGCCTGCTCCACCTCGCCGAGCATCGATGAGCGACGGACCTCCGACGGCGACGCGGCGCGGCGCGCGCGTCGAGCGGCTGCGGGCGGAGCTCGACGGGCTCGCCGCTTCCACCTTCCTCGTCTCGAATCCGGTCAACGTCGCGTACGTGACCGGCTTCGAGAGCTCGAACGCGGCCGTCCTCGTCGGCCACGATCGCGCGCTCGTCCTGACCGACGGCCGCTACGTCGAGGCGGCGCGCGAGGTCGAGGGTGTCGAGGTCGTGCAGTCGGCGCGCGAGATCCCGTCCTTCCTCGGGGAGCACCTCGCCGACCTCGCCGAACCGCCCGTCGCGTTCGAGGCCGGGCACGTGACGTTCGCCGCGTGGCAGGCAATCGGGGCGAGCGGGCTCGAGCTTCGTCCCGCGAGCGGCGTCCTCGAGCGGTTTCGAGCCGTAAAGGACGAGGGGGAGCTCGACGCGATCCGCCGTTCCGCACGCGTGACGGACGCGGCGTACGGGCGGCTCGCGCGCGAAGGAGGCGTGGTGGGCCGAAGCGAGGCCGAGGTCGCGTGGCGCCTCGCGACGATCCTCCACGAGGAGGGCGCCGACGAGCAGGCGTTTCCGGCGATCGTGGCGGGCGGCCCGAGCGCCTCGGTCCCGCACCATCACCCGGGCACGCGGCGGATCGCGAGCGGCGAGACGCTGATCGTCGACATGGGCACGAAGCTCGCCGGCCTCTGCTCCGATTGCACGCGGACGTTCAAGACGGCGGAGCTCCCGGCCGAGCTCGAGCGCGCGTACGAGCTCTGTCGCGAGGCGCAGGCGGCCGCGCTCGCGGCGATTCGCCCGGGCGCGTCGGCGCGCGACGTCGACGGGATCGCGCGGCGGCTGATCGCGGAGGCGGGGCACGACGTCCTGCACGGCCTCGGTCACGGAGTCGGGATGGAGGTGCACGAGCTTCCGCGCCTCGCCGACACCTCCGATGCCACGCTCGCGGCCGGGAACGTCGTCACGGTCGAGCCGGGCGTCTACCTTCCTGGGGTCGGTGGCGTCCGGATCGAGGATCTCGTGATCGTCGCCGACGGCGGGCCCGAGGTCTTGACGCCGTTTCCGAAGGACCTCGCCGCGCTCGCCTGAACGACCGGCGCCGGCGGCGCCTCCCGCGACACCGCGCGCCTCGAGCACGGGTCGACCGGCGAGCGCTCCCGCGTGCGGGAGCGGCTCTAGACTCCCACGGGTGGCGGAGCTCGTCTCCACGAACCAGTTCAGGAACGGCATGCACGTCCAGATCGACGGACAGGTGTGGCGGATCGTCGAGTTCCAGCACGTGAAGCCGGGGAAGGGCGGGGCGTTCGTGAGGACGAAGCTCAAGAGCGTCGATACGGGTGCGGTCGTCGACCGGACGTTCCGCGCAGGCGAGAAAATGCCACGCGTCCACACGGAGACGAAGAGCGTCCAGTACCTCTACGACGCAGGCGACGACGTCGTCTTCATGGACGAGGCGACGTACGACCAAATCCAGCTTCGCCGGCGAGACGTCGAGGACGACCTCGCGTTCCTACAGCCGTCGAGCTCGGTGCAGCTCCTGACCGTCGACGGCCGGCCGGCCGGGATCCAGCTCCCGGCGTCAGTCGAGCTCGCCGTGACGGAGACCGAGCCCGGCGTTCGCGGCGACACCGTCTCGAACGTGACGAAGCCCGCGACGCTCGAGACGGGAGCGGTCGTCCAGGTGCCGCTCTTCGTGAACGTCGGCGACCGGGTCAAGGTCGACCCCCGCGAGGCGCGCTACATCTCGCGGGCCTGAACGATGCCCGCGCTCGTCGACACGACGATCCGGCTCCTCTCCCAGGAGCCCCTCGCGGCCCGTGTTCAGACGGCGCGGCTCCTCGAGGTCGCGGGCGTCCTCGACGGAGCCCGGTTCGCGGCGCTCGAGGTCTCGGGCGGCGGCTGCTTCGACGCGGCCGTCCGGCGGGGCGTCGAGAGTCCGTGGGAGCGGATCCGCGCCCTCCGCACGCGCTGCTCGACGCCGCTCGGGATCGCGCTTCGCGGGCGCTTTCTCGTTGGGACGCGGCCACTCTCGCGCGACCTCGTCCGGCGCTTCATCCGCAGCGCAGCGGAGAACGGCATCGACGTCTTTCGCATCCACGACCCCCTGAACGACCTCGGAAACCTGCGAGATGCCGCCGACGCCATCCGCGTCTGCGAGAAGGAGGTCGCCGTCGGCCTCGTGCACAGCCCTGGCGGCTCGGGCGCGCCGGACGTGCTCCTCGAGCGCGCGCACCAGCTAGCCGAGCTCGGGGCGACGCGTGTCTTCATCCACGACCCGGGCGGCTCGCTCGGTCCCGCGCAGGCGCGCGACCTCGTCGAGCGCGTCGGCGAGGCGAGCCGACTTCCGGTCGGTCTGCATGCGCAAGGGGCTGGGGGGGCGGCGCTCGCGGCGGCGATCGAGGCCGCT
>JALZFU010000082.1 GCA_030861385.1 Actinomycetota bacterium | reverse complement strand
TCTCGTGCGCCGGGCGGGCGAAACACGGCCTCGCCGAGGCCCGGCACGCGGCGCGTAACTCGCGTGGTTTCGATCTTGACGACGTTGTGGCGCGATTGCCGGCTGCTCATTGCGGACCGTGCCCGTTAGGAACGTACGTTCGTATCGTACACGGCGAGGTGGCGGTCGTGGTCGCGGGAAGATGGCCGCTGGGCGGCAGGAAAGTCGTTGTCCCGCTAGGCACCAAGCATCGAACGGATGCATCTGCGTCTCGCGAGCTACTGACGCTGGTAGCAGGCACTACGCGTCCGTTGGCGGGGACTCGGCCAAGCCCGGCGACGCCCCCCGATGGGCCGTCGCAAGCTACCCATATCGGTTCGCGGCGTCCGGGACGACGAAGACGACGAGCGAGCCGCGGCTCGGGCGGCGCGCGACGATTCGGCCGGTCTCGAGGTCGAGGACGACCAGCGTCCGTCGGCGGCGGTCGCCGGGCACTTCCACGTACGCACGCCCTCCGTGCGCGCTGGCGCTGAAGATGGTCTTTCCTGCGAACCGATGCCAGAGCCCTTCGCCCTGCCCTGTGTAGGCCACGACCCCCATGCCGTGGCGAGCGTCGTCGTCGCCCCCGAACGCAAGCACGATCCCGTCCGAGGCGGCGAGTCGGGTTGCGCGCTCATCGACCGTCCGGATCGTCCACCCCATCGTGTCGACGAGATGGAGCCCCGCCGGCTTCTCGTCCCAGTCGACGAAGGGCAGGCCTCGAGAACGCCACTCGCGGACTAACCAAGTCGATCCGGAAACGGCGAGGATCCCGTCGCCCACCCACGCTGCCTCACGGACTGGGCCGGCCGGCACCTTGGCCTGCGCCTCGGGCGCGAGCCACCGACGGAGGCGCTCAAGGAGCGAGATCGGTCGCGCGGGCGTGTGGTACTCGACGCGGCCCGAGCGAAGGTCGACTTGGGCGAGGGGTCCTTCGCCCGAGAGGACGAACGCTCGCTCCGTCTTGGGGTCGACGGCGAAGCCCGGAAGGTTCTGGCGGCCGAGCGAGGCGCCAGGCCCAGGCGGGCTCGAGCCGGCCGAGAGCTCGTCGAGGACGATCTCGCTCGCGTGACCGTCCGCGCGCGCGACGATGACGCGCGCCGGACCGACGCGAACGGGCGCCACGAGAGCGACGAGGGCCTCGCCGTGAATGACCTCGACGGAGCGGACGCTGCCATCGAGCTCGAAACGACGGTCTCCGGTGACGTCACCCGTGACCGGGTTCACGAGGACGGCGCGAAGCAGCTGGGTGGAGAAGTTCTCGACGAGGGCGAGGATCTCTCGCTCCCCCACCCAGGTGAGCGCCACGAGGAGGCCTCGCGGGCGCCCGAGCCGCGTGGTCGCGAGCGGACGCAACCGCTCCGCGTCTACGAGTTTGATGCGACCGCCGAACCCGCCGAGTGCGATCGTCGTCCCGTCCGGCGAGTAGGCCCACGAGAAGCCGTGCTTGCCGAGCGGAAGGCGGGCGGCTGAAACAGGCTCGAGCGAGCGCGGGTCGTAGCGCCTCAGCACGCCGCCCTGCATCCCCCACCCAATCGGAGGCGCCCAAGTCAGCCCGACGACCGGCTCGTCCGCGGCCGGGCGTTCCGCCGGCGGCGACGAGGGCGGGCCGGTGTCGCCGGAGCAGGATGCAAGCGCAGCGACGACCGCCGTGACGCCGACTGCAAAGCGAAGCATGCCGGTCCTACGGCTGGGAACTGCGGACGGGTCCGCCGCCGGATGCGCGACGACGTCATCGGCGTTATGGGCGGCGATCGGCTGCGCTTCCTCGGCGCGAACCTCAGCTAGGGCCCCGCGTCAGGCTTGAGACGGATCTTTCGTCGGTTCACGTCGAGCTGGCGACGCCACGTCGATGGCGGAGGTCACGGCTAACGTCCTGCTAAGGAAACGGTCGCAAACGGTGTTCGCCGGATTACCTGCTCCGACCCCGCCGGACCCCGCAAACGGCATCAATAGCCGGATCGGCCGAAGCCGTCGGAACCGAGCCGAAACGCTCGGAAGAACCTAGTTTAGCTTTGCAACGCGGCGATCTCTAAGCGCTTCTGAGCGACGTTCCCGCCGCTGCGCGCGTGATCGGCTCTCCGACGCACTCCCCGCTCTCGTCAAACTCGATCACCGCAAGCTCGCCCGCCGCCGACGGATCGGCCTCAACCGCTTCGTCGAGCGCGCGCTCTGCTTCTTCCCGGATGTCGACCTCGCCGACCAAGTCGGCGCCGGCGAACAGAGAGAACGCCGCCATGCGACTCATGGTAGGCGGCAGCAAACGACCCTGCAGTGTGGGCGGTCTCTAGC
>JALZFU010000063.1 GCA_030861385.1 Actinomycetota bacterium | reverse complement strand
TCACAGCCGCGCGCGAGGGAAGCGCCTGCTCCCGAGCCCCGGGGCGAGCCGCCGCCGAGCCCGCCCGGCGCCCGCGAGAAGCAGCCTTCCCCGGAAGAGGAGCCGCCCCTGCGACTCGGCGTCCCGCCGCCGCGGCTCGCTCCTCTCCCGTCCCCCGCCGATGAGTCCGAGGGAGCGGCGGAGGCATCGACGGCCCCGAGCCGCGTCGTCCGCCTCGACGACCGTCGCGAGGTTGCCCGGGAGTGGAACGTCTGGGAGCTCGACCGGCTCGCGCGCGAGGAGGCCCGACAGGCGCCGGGGCGCGCCGACGACCTCTCGTATCTCCTCCTGCACCTGCGCCGCTTCGCGACGCCGGGAGGCGACCTCCCCCGTGAGTTCGACGGTCTCGTTCGCGAGTCGTTCGGCCCGCTCCTCGCCCGGCTCGACCGGGCGTGAACGCCGAGCTCCTCGAGCGCCAGGTCGCGCTCGCGGGCGTCGCCCTCCTCGCCGCGCTCGGGACGTTCGCGCTCGGGCACGGCAGCGCCCAGGAGCCGTCGGGTGCGCCGGCGGCGTTGACCATCTCGGTCCCGTGGAAGGAAGCTGCGGTCGGCATCTACGGGCCCGGCTTCTACGGCCGGACGACGGAGTGCGGGATCCGGCTGACGCGCCGGACCGCGGGCGTAGCCCATCCTGAGCTCCCCTGTGGCGCGTGGATCGTCGTCTCCCACAGCGGCCGCGAGGTCGAAGCGCGCGTCATCGACCGCGGCTCCTTCGGGCCCGGCGAGGAGTTCGCCCTGACGCAGGCGCTGGCCGCGCGGCTCGGCGTCGCCGGGACCGAGCTCGTCCGGTGGAGGTTCGCCTCCGGCACCCGCTAGAGTAGGGGGGCGTGCTCGATCGCGTGCGTGGCTCCGCACGCATATGTAGAACCAACAGCTACTGAGAGGGAGCCCGCGTCCGGGAGGCATGGCGTCCGACCGGCAGGGCACCCACCTGGTTCGCCAGGTTCCTCACGTGCGGGGCATCATCGGCGGGATGGGGCACGCTTCCTTTTCGGCCCGCTACCGTGAGTAGATGCGGGAAGCGACCGGAACGAGCGCGAAGAACGGGGACCTCGCCTGGGTCCGGCTCGACGTCGACGAAGGCCGAATCGTCCACGCCGACGGGGAGGGTCCGGGCGTCGCCGAACTCCTCCGCGCGACGATCGGCCTTCCCATCCTCGAGGCGGCCACCGTCCCGGGCTCGCCGCTTGCGACGGACGCGCTCCACGACGCGCTCGCCCCCGTCGCCGCCGCCCGCCCGCATCCGGAGCGGGTCGCGGTCGCCATGAGCGGCGGTGTGGACAGCGCGGTCGCGCTGCTCCGCGCCCGCGGCGCCGGGCACGAGCCGATCGGGGTGACGCTTCGCCTCTGGGCCGACCCCGCCGGGCCCGATTCGGAGCGCGCCTGCTGCTCGCCCGCCTCGGTCGTCGCCGCACGCGAGACGTGCCACGCGCTCGGCGTCCCGCACTTCACGCTCGATCTTCGCGAGGAGTTCCGGCGGGCGGTCGTTGCCCCCTTCGTCTCCGGCTACGCGCGCGGTGAGACGCCGAACCCGTGCGTCCGCTGCAACGGCGGCTTCCGCTTCGCCGAGCTCCTCGCGTTCGCCCGGCGAGTCGGCGCGCGGAAGCTCGTCACCGGACACTACGCGCGCATCGTCGAGCACCGCGGTCGCCTGCTCCTCGCGCGCGGCGTCGATCCGGGCAAAGACCAGTCGTACATGCTCGCGAGGCTCGACCCGAGGCAGCTCGCCCACGTCTGGTTTCCGCTTGGCGACCAGGACAAGGTCGCGACGCGGGCCGAGGCACGCGCGGCGGGCCTTTCGGCCGCCGGACGCGGCGAGAGCCAGGAGGCGTGCTTCCTCGCGGGGGCCGACTACCGCGACTTCCTCGCGCGCCACGGGCTTCCGCTCGCCGAAGGCCGCGTCGTCGGCGAAGACGGCCGCCTCCTCGGACGTCACGATGGCTACTGGCGCTTCACCCCGGGGCAGCGGCGAGGCCTTGGTGTCGCGACGGGGGAGCCGCTCTTCGCTCTCACGACGAGCGCGCGGACGAACACGGTCGTCGCCGGCCCGCGCGCGTCGCTCGCGCGGACGACGATCCGCGCTCGTCACGGCCGGCTCTTCGTTCCCGTCGAGCGGGTTGCCGCGAAGCTCCGTTACCGCTCGTCGACGACCCCGGCCTCGGTCGCCGCCGAGAGCGGCGGCTTTCTGCTCACCCTCGACGAACCCGCGTACGGCGTCGCGCGAGGTCAGGCGGCCGTCCTCTACGAGGAGGGTGTCGTCGTCGGCGCCGCTCTCGTCGCGTCAGCGAAGTAGCGAGGGGCGGGCGAGTACAATCGTCGATCCCGTAACCGCCAGCGTGCGCGACTCCGCCCAGTCCTTCTCGTCCGCCCGGCCGGCAGCGGTGCCGCAATGAGCGACGCCGTCAGGCTGACCGTCCCGCACGTGCGCCCCTACCACGGCGTCGTGCGACTCGTCGTCGCGGGCCTCGCAGCGCGCCTCGACTTCCCGTACGAGCAACTCGAGGACGTCCAGCTCGCGCTCGAGACCCTGCTCGGAAGCGACGGCTACGTTGCGGGCGACGACGTGACCGTCGAGGTCTCGATGCGAGAGAGCGGGCTCGAGATCGTCGTCGGGCCGCTCGATCCCGGGCGGCTCGAGCGCGAACTGGCCGCCGAGCTCGACGAGAGCCACGGAGTCGACCTTCGTCGCCTGCTCTCGACGGTTACGGGAGGCTTCGACGTCGAGCGACGCGACGGCGGCGAGTGGGTGCGGATTCGAAAGGATGCGCTGCGCGGGGTCGCGCGAGCGTGAACACGCGAGAGAAGGGCGACCGCGAGCTCCTCCGCCGCTACCACGAGCAGGGCGACCTCGAGGCGCGCGAGCGCCTGATCGAGCAGTACCTGCCCCTCGTCCGATCGCTCGCGCGCCGCTACTCCTACCGGGGCGAGCTGGTCGAGGATCTCGTCCAGGTCGGCTGCATCGGCCTTATCAAGGCGATCGACCGGTTCGACGTGAACCGGGGCGTCGAGCTCACGACGTACGCGACCCCGAACATCATCGGCGAGATCAAGCGCCACTTCCGAGACAAGGGCTGGTCGGTCCGGGTGCCGCGCGGCCTCCAGGAGCTGAACGTGCGCCTGTCGCGGCTGATCGAGGAGCTGACGGTGCAACTCGAGCGCTCGCCCACGATCGCCGAGCTCGCCAAGGCGGCCGGCGTCGACGAGGAAGAGGTTCTGGAGGCGCTCGAGACGGGACAGGCGTACGCGACGCTCTCGCTCTCGGCGCCCGCGGTCGGCGAGGAGTCCGAGGATCTCGATCCCCTCGAGTCCCTCGGCGAGCTCGAGCACGAGTACGAGGTGAGCGAGGACCGGGCCGTCCTCGCACCCGGGCTCCGCGTGCTCGACGAACGCGAGCGCCGGATCCTCCAACTGCGCTTCTTCGAGGGGCTCACTCAATCGCAGATCGCACAGCAGGTCGGCATCTCGCAGATGCACGTCTCCCGCCTCATCCGCCGGGCGCTCGAGAAGATTCGCGAGGAGATCGCGACGGAAGGCGACGGACGGGCCGAGCGGGGCGCGGCGCCCGGCTAGTCGGAAGGAGCCGCGCGTCGGCCCTCGCATGCCGGCGCGGCCGGTTCGACGCTGAGCGCACCCCGTACCGCGTAGCGGTTACCCGCGCGGGAAGCGTCCCCCCGGGGCCCTTCGGGCCCGGCCCCCCTGATGCGATCGTAGTCGCGGACGGCGGGAGCGTGGCGCGCCGAGTCCGCCGACTTCGTGGCGGTACGATCGAGTGATGCGCACGACCGCCGAGCTGCGAGAGGGGTTCCTCTCCTTCTTCGAGTCGAAGGGGCACGTGCGGCGGCCGTCCGGATCCGTGATCCCGCCTCCCGACGATCCGACGACGCTCTTCACCGTCGCGGGCATGCAGCCCATGAAGCGGTGGTTCCTCGGGCTGGAGGAGCCGCCGTCGCCGCGTGTGACGACGGCCCAGAAGGTGATGCGCGCCGGCGGCAAGCAGAACGACCTCGACGACGTCGGGCGGACCGCGCGCCACGCATCCTTCTTCGAGATGCTCGGGAACTTCTCGTTCGGCGACTACTTCAAGGACGGCGCCATCGATCTCGCCTGGGAGTTCGCGACCGCGGAGATGGGCTTCCCCGCCGAGCGGCTCTGGGCGACGGTCTTCGCCGGCGACCCCGAGCTCGAGCTCCGAGCGGACGAGATCGCGATCGCCGGCTGGCAGCGCGTCGGCATCCCGCGCGAGCGAATCGTCGGCCTTCCCCGCGCCGAGAACTTCTGGCAAGCCGCGGACACCGGGCCGTGCGGACCCTGCTCGGAGCTCTACCTCGACCGTGGCCGCGAGCAGGGGTGCGGCTCCCTCGATTGCGCGCCCGGTTGCGACTGCGATCGGTTCCTCGAGTTTTGGAACCTCGTCTTCATGGAGTTCGACCTCGACGAGGCCGGCACGCTGACGCCGCTACCCCGGCAGAACATCGACACCGGCCTCGGGCTCGAGCGGGGCGCGATGCTCCTCCAGGGCGTCGAGTCGATCTTCGAGACGGACGGCTACCGGCTGATCATGGACTGGGTCGCGGAGCGCACCGGTGTCCGTTACGGGGAGACCGAGACGGCGACGAAGGCCCATCGCGTCCTCGCCGACCACGGACGGGCGACGACGTTCCTGATCGCGGACGGCGTGCGCCCCGGAAACGAAGGGCGGGGATACGTCCTGCGCCGTGTCATCCGGCGCGCCATCGTCCACGGGCGCGACATCGGTCTGACGGAGTTCCTTCCGGCCCTCGCCGACGTCGTGATCGAGCAGAACGCGGCCGCCTACCCCGAGCTTCGCGAGCATCGGGCCGAGATTTCCGACCTTCTCGGCGCCGAGGAAGCCCGCTTCGCGCGGACGCTCGACTTCGGCGAGCGGCTCTTCGAGTCCGCCGCGTCACAGGGCGCCGTCTCGGCCGACGAGGCGTTTCGCCTCCACGACACCTTCGGCTACCCGATCGAGCTCACGGTCGAGCGGGCGGCCGCTCGCGGCCTCCCCGTCGACGTCGAGGGCTTCCACCGCCTGATGCAGGAGCAGCGCGAACGGTCGCGCTCGGCGAGCGGCGGCGACGAGATCCGGGCGGCCGACTTCGCGCGGGCGGCCGGGTTCGAGAGCGAGTTCGTCGGCTACGAGAAGACGGACGTGCTGACGCAGCTCGGTGCGCTCGAAGCGCTGGGCGACCGGCGCTTTCTCGCGAAGCTCCGCGAGTCACCCTTCTACGCCGAGGGCGGCGGCCAGGTGAGCGACCAGGGGTGGATCGAGAAGGACGGCACGCGCGCCGAGCTCGTCGGCGCCTACCGCTTCGGCGACGACCAGGTGCTCGTTTTCGAGGGCGACGGATTCGCAGCGGGCGACCGCGTCCGGGCCCTCGTTCCCTGGCGCGTTCGCTTCCCGACGATGGCGAACCACACCGCCACGCATCTCCTGCACAGGGCGCTCCAGGAGGTGCTCGGCGATCACGTCCGTCAGGCGGGGTCGGCTGTCGGCCCCGACAAGCTCCGCTTCGACTTCACGCACGGACTCGGCCTGACACCCGAGGAGCGCGAGCGGGTCGAGGAGCTCGTGAACGAGCGGATCTTCGAGAACCTCCCCGTCCGGGCCTACCTCACGCCCATCGACGAGGCCCGGCGGCTCGGGGCGATGATGCTCTTTGGCGAGAAGTACGGCGACATCGTGCGCGTCGTCGAGGTCTCCGGCTTCTCACGAGAGCTCTGTGGCGGCACCCACGTTCGCTCGACCGCGGAGATCGGGCCGTTCGTGATCCTCTCCGAAGGGTCGGTCGGCTCGGGCGTCCGGCGGATCGAGGCGGTGACGTCGGGCGAGGGGTTCGCCTATCTCCGCTCGCGCGCACACGAGGCCGAGGAGCTTCGCGCCGTCCTCGCCGACGCGCGCAAGGAGGCGAAGCGGGGAGCGAAACGCGCCGGCCCCGACATCGTCGACGAACGGCGAAACCGCGCCGGCGACGTCGAGGTGATCGTCGTCGAGGCGAGGGCGGCCGATCCCGACGACCTGCTCGCGCTCTCGGACCGCTTGCTGCAGGAGCGCCCGCCGGCCGCGGTCGTCCTCGGCGCCCGCGACGACGGGCGCGCCCACCTCGTCGTCAACCTCGACCGCTCGCTCGAGACGCGCGGCCTCGATGCGGTCAAGGTGGTCCGCGAGGCGGCCGCCGTGGTCGGTGGCGGAG
>JALZFU010000035.1 GCA_030861385.1 Actinomycetota bacterium | reverse complement strand
CGCCCGAGCAGGTCGAAGTCGCCCGCGCGGCGCTTGAGGAGTGCTTGCGCCTCGAACGAGCCGGCGAAGCCCCGCCCCTACAATCGCTTCCAGATGGCCGTCGAGACGGAGCGGAGGAAGCGGCTCTCACCTGAGATCTTCGATCTCCCGGCCGACAAGATCCGGGAGGGGTACTACACCGACGCGTACTTCAACCACGCGCGCGAGGTCCTCGTTCGCGACAACCGGCACCCGCGGGTGGTCATTCAGGTCTTCCAGAAGAAGAACGCCGTCCTCGGCGGGATGGACGAGGCGATCGCGATTCTCAAGCTCTGCTCGCACGATTGGGAC
Source organism: Actinomycetota bacterium (assembly GCA_030861385.1). Taxonomy (GTDB): domain Bacteria; phylum Actinomycetota; class Thermoleophilia; order Gaiellales; family Gaiellaceae; genus JALZFU01. Next base: position 10,180 of record JALZFU010000035.1, on the reverse strand, counting down.
GCGCTCACCGTCCATGCGCTCTACGACGGCGACGAGATCCGCCCGTACGAGACAGTGATGACGATCGAGGGCGACTACACGCTCTTCGCGCACCTCGAGACCGTCTACCTCGGCTGCCTCGCCCGGCGCACGCTCATCTCGACGAACGTGCGCCGGGTGGTCGACGCCGCGAACGGGAAGCCGATCCTCTTCTTCCCGGCTCGTCACGACCACTATCGCGTGCAGACGGGCGACGGCTACGCGGCGCACGTCGCGGGAGCGATCGGCGTCTCGAGCGACGCCCAGGCGTCCTGGTGGGGCGGGAAGGGCATCGGCACCGTCCCGCACGCGCTGGTCGCCGCGTACGGCGGGAACACCGTGCTCGCCGCCTCGAAGTTCGCGGAGCATGCCGACCCCGAGCTCAACATCGTCGTTCTCGTCGACTTCGAGAACGACTCCGTCCGAAGCTCGCTCGAGGTCGCGCGGGCGCTCGGCGAGCGCCTCTGGGGCGTCCGCCTCGACACGTCGCGAACGCTCGTCGATCGCTCCCTCTGGAGCGAGATGGGCTACTTCGACCCGCGCGGCGTCAACCCGCGCCTCGTCGAGAAGGTGCGCGACGCGCTCGACGGGGAGGGCTTCGAGCGCGTGAGGATCGTCGTCTCCGGCGGCTTCGACGCCGAGCGGATCTCGGAGTTCGAGGAGAGCGGTGTCCCGGTCGACTCTTACGGCGTCGGCTCGGCCCTCATCCGCGGCGAGAACGACTTCACCGCGGACGTCGTCCTGACGGACGGGCGACCGTCGGCCAAGGTCGGCCGCCGGTTCGTGCCGAACGAGCGACTCTCGCTCGTCGCGTAGCCCGTTCGGGGGCGCGGCGCGCGACGCCCCTACAGGTTGGCGGGTCGATGCCGATGAGAGGCCGGTGGACCGGTTCTCGGATTGGTTCGGAATGCTCACGGGGCTCGCGCTGACGTGGCTCCCGATCGTCTTCCTCGGCCTCATCGTCTACCTCGTCTGGCGCTCGCTCGCGCTGATGCCGCGCGTCAAGCCGACCGAGGTCGAGCCGGACTCGCGCTCCTCGGTCACCTGGGACGACATCGCCGGCGTCGACGAGGCCGCGGCGGAGCTGCAGGAGGTCGTCGACTTCCTCCAGCACCCGCGGCGGTTCGGCCGGCTCGGCGCCCGCGTTCCGAAGGGAATACTCCTCTACGGACCGCCCGGAACGGGGAAGACGCTGCTCGCGAAGGCGGTCGCCAACGCCTCCGGGGCGACCTTCTACTCGCAGAGCGCCTCCGCGTTCGTCGAGATGTTCGCCGGCCTCGGCGCGGCGCGGATCCGCAAGCTCTTCGAGAAGGCGCGCAAGAACGCCCCGGCGATCGTCTTCATCGACGAGCTCGACGCGGTCGGCATGCGTCGCTCGGGGAACACGTTCAACCGCGAGCACGACCAGACGCTGAACCAGCTCCTCGTCGAGCTCGACGGCTTCAAGCGCGACGAGAGCGTCGTCTTGATCGGCGCGTCGAATCGGCTCGAGGATCTCGATCCCGCGCTCCTTCGCCCCGGCCGCTTCGACCGCCAGATCCTCGTCGCTCCGCCCGACCTGGCCGGCCGCGAGGCGATCCTGAACGTGCACACGCGCGGAAAGCCGCTTGCGGCGGACGTCGATCTGACCGGGATCGCGCGCCAGACCGCGGGCCTCACCGGGGCCGACCTCGCGAACATCTGCAACGAGGCCGCGATCTTCGCCGGTCGCTCGGAGCAGCAGTACCTTCGCCACGCCGACTTCGAGGCGGCGATGGAGCGTATCGTCGCCGGCCTCCAGCAGCGCCGCGTCGTGACCGAGAAGGAGAAGCGGATCCTCGCCTACCACGAGGCCGGTCACGCGCTCATGTCACACCTGCTCGGCAACCCGCAGCCCGTCCAGAAGGTCACGATCGTCTCTCGCGGGGCCGCCCTCGGCTACACGCTGAACACGCCGCAGGAGGATCGTTACCTGCACACGAAGGAGGAGCTCCTCGACCTCATGAAGGTCATGCTCGCGGGGCGCGCAGCCGAGCAGATCGTCTTCGGCGCGGTGACGAACGGCGCGGCGAACGACCTCGAGCGCGTCACCGAGCTCGCGCGCCGCATGATCTTCGAGTTCGGCATGGGAGACGAGGTCGCCTCGCGCACCGTTCGCGCCGACAACTACGCGCTCTCGGAGCATACGAAGCGCGTGCGCGACCAGGAGCAGGCGCGCCTCACGGACCATGCCTTCGAGGAGGCGCTTCGGCTTCTCGCCAAGCACCGCGGCTCGCTCGACCGCGTCGCGCACGCGCTCCTCGAGAAGGAGACACTGCACCGTCTCGAGCTCGAGCGGCTGCTCCGCGGGGTCGACGCCGAGTCGAACGTCGCCGACGCCGTCGGGACGCCGCGGGTCGTCTCCCTCCCGGACTGAAGCGGCGTCGCTGGCACGATGTACGCTCCCGCCGTGGGCGTCATCGGACTCCACCACGTCGCGATGGCGGTCGACGACCTCGATGCGGCGGTGGCGACGTACAGCCGCCTCTTCGGCGCGCGGGTCGAGCTTCGCGGGCGGATGGAGAGCCAGGGCGTCGACGCCGTCTACCTCCGCCTCGGAGGAGGCCGCGTCGAGCTCGTGACGCCTCTCGCCGCCGACACGCCTGTCGGCCGCTTCCTGGCGAAGCGAGGGCCGGGGATGCACCACGTCGCCTTCGAGGTGGAGAGCGTTGAGGATTTCACGCGAGGCGGCGCGAGCGTGATCGCCTCCGAGCCGCGACGTGGTCTCGCCGGCCACGAGGTCGCGTTCGTGCACCCCGATTCGCTCCACGGCGTCTTGGCCGAGGTGGTCGCGCATGGCGGTTGACGAGCGGATCAGGCTCGAGATCGCCTTCGAGGGCGGCCAGACGATCGGGCCGATCGTCTCGATTGCCGCGGCCGACGGCCTGAAGGCCGCGCTCGACGGCGACGGCGACGGCGCGTACGAGCTCGAGGCGGAAGACGGGACCTACCTGATCCCGCTTCGGGCCGTCATGTACGTGAAGCGCTTCTCACGCGAGACGCACATCGGCTTCGGCCGCGCGGGGTGATCGAGCGCCGGGGCGCCCGCCGTCGCCTCGCTTGAGTTTCGACGATTTTCTGCTTACGTCCGACTAGGAAACCCCCCTCTTCCGGGGGAGGGAGGGACGGTCGCCGAGACGGGATGGAGAGAGCGCAGGCGACGATGATCGAGGACGAGCCGACGTGGCCGGCTGCCGAGAACGGTCGGGCGCGGCCCGGATCCGCCCACGTGCGCAGGCTCGTCGCCGACGCGCAGGCGGGCGAGCGCCGCGCTCTCGAAGAGCTCTACCTCCTTCACTTCGACCGCATCTACAGCTACCTCCAGCTCTCGGTCGGGAACCGCCACGACGCCGAGGACCTGACGAACCAGACCTTCATCAAGATGATCGAGTCGATCGATCGGTTCGTCTGGCGACAAGCGCCCTTCTCGGCCTGGCTCTTCCGAATCGCGCACAACCTGGCGATGGACCACTTCCGCGCCGGCCGCCGCTGCCAGCCGGAGGAGGAGCCGCCCGAGAGCGGCGACGCGCTCGAGGCCTCCGCCGAGGAAGAGGCGCTGCGAACGATCGGGCGAGAGATCGTGCTCGCGACGATCGAGCCACTTTCCCGCGAGCAGCGACAGGTCTTGACGCTCAAGTTCGTCTTCGACTTCTCGAACGCCGAAGTCGCCGCGATCCTCGGGAAGACCGAGGGCGCGATCAAGTCGCTCCAGCACCGCGCGGTCGCCTCGCTCCAGCGACAGCTCGCCGGGAACCCCGGCCGCTGACGTCCTCACGGCGCGCTCGCGTAAGCTCCGTCGCGTGGCGGACGTCGTCGCCGGCTCGTGTCTTTGCGGCGGCGTCCGGTTCGAGGTGGCGCTCCCCTTTCGCCGCGCCAACCACTGCCACTGCTCGCGCTGCCGCAAGCACTCCGGAACGGCGATGTTGACGCAAGGCCGCGTGCCGCGCGACCGCTTCCGGCTCCTCCGCGGCGACGATCTCCTCCGCGTCTTTCGGCCCGAAGGCGGGGCGGCGAAGGTGTTCTGCTCCGTCTGCGGCTCGAGCCTCTTCGGCGGAACGTGGCCCGACGGGCCCGAGGTGTCCGTTCGCTTCGGGGCCCTCGACGGGGACCCCTCCATCCGACCCGGGTACCACTCGTTCGTCGCGTCGAAGGCGCCCTGGGACGAGCTTCCCGACGACGGCCTGCCGCGCTTCCCCGCGGCGAACCCGGACGGCTGACGGGCGCGGGTGGCGCTCCAGGTCGGGATCGTCGGCTTGCCGAACGCCGGCAAGACGACGCTCTTCAACGCTCTCACGCGCGCGGGCGCGGAGATCACGGCGTACACGACCGTCTCGGGCAAGCCGAACGTCGGGATGGCGCCGATCGGCGACGAGCGGCTCGAGCGTGTTGCGCGAGTCGTCCGCGCTCGCAAACTGACGCCGGCGGCGGTCCGCGTCGTCGACATCCCCGGGTCGGGACGCCAGCTTCTCGGCGGCCTCCGCGAGGTCGACGCGCTCCTCGCCGTCCTGAACGGCTGGGCGCCGGACGCCGATCCGGGTCGCGACCGCGAGACGATCGAACTCGAGCTCCTCGTCGCCGATCGCGAGCACGTCGAGCGTCGGCTCGAGCGGGTCGAGAAGCAGGCGAAGTCCGGCGAGGCGGCGCTTCGGCGCGAGGCGGAGGAGCTGCGAGACCTCCTCCGGCACCTCGACGAGGGCCGGACGCTCGCCGACTACCCCCTCCCGCTTCCCCCCGCGCTCGAGCCCCTGACAACGAAGCCGATCGTCGCGGTCGAGAACGGGCCCGGCGGGATCGACCTGAAGCTCGAGGCGGAGCTCGCCGAGCTCCCGGAGGCGGAAGCCGCCGCCTTCCGTGACGGTCCGTCGGCGCTCGAAGCGCTCGTCGCCCGACTCTTCGAAGCGCTCGACCTCGTGAGCTTCTTCACCGCAGCCGAGAAGGAGACGCGCGCCTGGACCCTCCGCCGGGGCCGGACCGCGCTCGACGCGGCAGGCGAGATCCACTCCGACATCGCTCGCGGCTTCATCCGGTGCGAGGTGGTTCGATGGGACGACCTCGTCGAGGCGGGGTCGCACGCCGAGGCCGCCCGCCGCGGCCTCGCGAGGCTGGAAGGGAAGGGCTACGTCGTCGAGGACGGCGACGTGTTGAACATCCGCTTCAACGTCTGACGGGATGTGTGGCTAGCCGCGGGTTCGCCGCGCGGCGCCGGGGAGGCAGTAACAGGCTGTTATTCGCCGGCGAAAGCGAGGCGCGCGGCCGCGAGGCGGTGCTCCTCGACCCGGCCGAGCTGGCTCTCGGCCCGCTCGATCAGCCGCTCGAGGTCGAGGTCGGGGACCCGCTGCGCGACGTCGCTCGTCCGGAGGTTTCGCCAGAGGCTCAGCTTCCCGTGGATTCCGAGCGTCAGACCCTCGAGCTCGAGCACGCGGCTGAGCGGCGAATAGCCGGTCAGCTGGCCGTTCAGCTTGAGGCGTCCGACGCGCTCGGCCGCGACGGCGAGGGCGGGCTTCACACGACTCTTGCGGACCCCGAGCCTTCCCATCGCCGTCTCGAGCGCGTTTCGGTCGTCGACGATCTCGGCCAGGAGCTCCTCCAAGAATCGACCGAGCTCGCTCCCCCGGTTCGAGCGAAGCGAGCGCCGCGTCAGCTCGATCCCGAGGCTCGCCCCGGCGAGGTGGTCGTTCAGGTAGACGGAGAGGAGCTTCCCGTCGGCCATGCAGCGACGGTACCCGACCTCACGGTGTCTCTACCGGGCGCGTTGCCGCGACCGCGTCGAGCTGGTTCGCGTGGAAGAGGACGGCGGCCTCGGCCGTCCGCGCCGCGCGCGAGTCATGGTGGACCGACACGGCGTGGAGGAGCTCCGCCCGGAGCTCGGCGGGGAGGTTCCCGGCGCGCTCCTCGATGAGCCGGAGGCCGAGGTGGACGTGTCCGAGGAGGGCTCCCTCGATCGTGGGGGCAAAGACCGGGCCGCCGTCGAGCTCGCGCGTTCGGCCGGCGTCGTGGAGGAGCGCTGCCGCGACGAGCAGGTCGCGACGCAGCCGCCGGTGGAGCTCGCACGCCTCGCGACAGATCGTCGCGACAGCGACCGTGTGCTCGAGGAGCCCGCCCGCATAGCGGTGATGGCCGTCCGCCGTCGCGGGAAGAGTCCGGAGCCGTTCCCGGAACCTGGACTCGCAGGCGAAGGCGGCCACCATCTCGCGCAGGCCGGGGTGAGCGAGCTCGTCGGCGAGGAAGTCGAAGAAGCCGTCCAGCTCGTCGAGGTCGCGACGCGCGCCGGGCGTGAGGGAGGCGGGGTCGACGCTCGTGGCCTCGAGGGAGCGGACGTCGAGTTGAAGGCGGTCGCGGAAGCGCTCGACGCGGGCGAGGACGCGGACGGCGTCGCCCTCGCGAAACCGCGAGTCGAGGAGCTCGACGTCGCTCCACACTCGCCCCTCCACCGTCCCCGTCTTGTCGGCGAGCTCGACGGCGAGGTAAGGACGGCCGGCGCGCGTGCGAAGCCGGCGCTTGCGGGCGACGGCGAACACGCCGTCGACGATCCGGTCCTCGACGAGCGCCGCGACCGCCACGTCCCGCTCCGGCGCCTGAGCCGGGTGGGCGATGGTCGCGCTCACCGCGCCGAGTCTAGGCGCAGGGACGGACGAGGAGGCTGCGGTGGCCGTTGCTAGGGTGGCCGTCGGGTGGCCCGCCTGAAGCCGTTTCGCGCGCTTCGCTACGACACCCGGCGAGCCGGGCCGCTCTCGCGTCTCGTCGCGCCACCGCACGACGTCATCGGCCCGGCGCTCCGCGAGCGGCTTCTCGCCGCAAGCCCGTACAACGTCGTCCGCCTCGTTCGCCCTGAGGATCCGATCGAGGCGGCGCGGACGCTCGCCGAGTGGCAGCGAGATGGGGTGCTCGTCCGCGAGACGACGCCGGCCGCGTGGGTGCTCGAGGAGGAGTTCGTCGGGCCGGACGCGCGCGCCCGCACTCGGCGAAGCGTGGTCGCCCGCGTCCGCCTCGAGCCCTACGCCGCCGGGGCCGTGCTCCCCCACGAGCGCACGATCTCGCGGCAGAAGGAGGCGCGCCTCGAGCTCCTCCGCGCGACGCGAACGAAGCTCTCGCCAGTGCTCCTCCTGCACGAGGGGACATCGCCCGAGGCACCTCGCCGCTCGCCCGACGTCGAGGTCGAGTTCCAGGGCGTGCGGAGCCGCCTCTGGCGCGTCCACGAGGCCGCCCCTCGCGAGGCGGCGCTCGCCCTAGTCCGCGGACGGGTCATCATCGCGGACGGCCACCACCGCTACGAGACCGCGCTTCGCTTCCACGAGGAGGAAGGAAGCGAGGAGACGGCCCACATCCTGGCGGCGCTCGTCAGTCGCGAGGATCCCGGTCTCGTCATCTTCCCCACGCATCGTCTCGCCGCCGACCCCCTGCCTGAGCTGAACGGCCGCTTCCGGCTCACGACGCTCGCTGACGGCGTCGAGCAGGCGCTCGCCCAGCTCGGGCTCGTGCCGCGCGATCGCGCGGCGTTCGTCCTCCTCCGCGCCGACGGTCTGGTTCTCGCGGAAGCGGAGCCAGGGGGGCGGCCGGCCGCGGCGCTCGACACCGCCGTGATCGACGGGCTCGATCTCGCCAACGTCCGGTTCACCGCGAGCGTCGCCGAGGCGGAGCAGGCGGTTCGCTCGGGACGGGCCGCGGGCGCGTTCCTCGTCCGCGCGCCGACGATCGAGCAGGTGGAAGCGGTCGCGCTCGCGGGTGAGAAGATGCCCGAGAAGAGCACGTACTTCTTCCCGAAGCTGACGAGCGGACTCCTCCTGTCGCCGCTCGACGAATGAGCGACTACCCGGGCGTCTGCCGCGCCGCGGGGGCCGCCGTTGCGCGCGTCCTCGAGGAGCTTCCGACCCGGGTCGATCGGGAGCCTTCAGTCGGCGCCGGGATGGGCGGCGACGAGACGACGGCGATCGACGCGGCGGCCGAGCTCGCCGTTGTCGAGGTTCTCCGGGAGCGCCTGGACGGGGGGTTCACGCTCGTCTCCGAAGAGCTCGGCGTGGAGCGGGTTGGCACCGCCGGCGACCTGCGGGTCGTCGTCGACCCGATCGACGGCAGCCTGAACGCGAAGCGCGGGCTTCCCTTCTTCGCGCTCTCGATCGCTTTCGCGGACGGCCCGACGATGGGTGACGTCTTCTACGGGTACGTCCACGACTTCGGAAGCGACGAGGAATGGAGCGCCGAGCGCGGCCGGGGTGCGTTCCTCGACGCGCGGCCGCTGGCGGGGCCGGAGCCGAAGGACGGCGTCGAGGTCCTCGTCGTCGAGGCGACGCGCACGGATCTCCTCGCGGAGAGCGTCGCGCGGATGGTCGGCTTCGCCTACCGAACGCGCGTGTTCGGCTCGCTCGCGCTTGCGCTCTGTCATCTCGCCGCGGGGCGCGTCGACGCCGTCTGCTCGCTCAAGCCGGCGCGGAGCGTCGACATCGCCGCGGCGCAGCTCCTCGTTCGCGAGCGGAGCCTCGCGATCGAACTTCCCGAGGACCGAGCCTTCGACGAGGCGCCGCTCGACGTCCAGGCGCGCTCGCGCGTCGTCGCCGCGGCGAGACCGGAGCGCTCCGCGGAGCTCTTCCTCCGCCTCGCCGGCTGACTCTCAGGGCACGAGTCGAACGGGGACGCGCACCGCGTAGCTCGGGAACCCGTCGTCGTCGGCATCGTCGTCTTCGGCGACGACGAGCGCCCGGCGGGGAGCGGTGCTCGGAAACCGGATCTCGCCGCGGAACGTCCCGCGGCATCCCGACCCGCAGGTTGCGGTCGTGAACGTCCGGACGAGCTCCCGTCCCCGCCGGTCGACGAGGCGAAGAATCACGTTCGCCTCGAACACGTTCGCCGTGCCCGAGACGACGACGGGGCTCGCCACCCTCGCTCCCGCGGGAGGCGACTCGACCACGATCGGCGGGAGGAGCGCCTCGTAGTCCTTTCTCGTCACAGGTCGGCGCAGGAACGATCGCCCCCGGGCCGCCGGGACGGGATAGGGCCTGCCCTCGACGTGGAAGCTGACGCGCCGCACGGTCGGAAACTGCGTCGCCGTGTAGACGACTTGCGCGGCGCGAAACACGAGCGCCGACCTCGCCGATCGCGCCCCGAACTCCGCGCTCAGGTCGACTGTCGCGTTGCCGTCCTCGAGGTCGATCCCGAGGAGGCGCGTTCCTCGGGGGATGGACGAGACGGGGTCATGCGGGGCGACGAGGCGACGCCCGGCCGCGAGCAGGAGGCGAAGGGCGGTTGCGGCGGCGGCCTTCGTGACCGGGCCTCGCTCCCAGAGGAGCTCGAGGTTCGTCCGGTTCTCGTGGAGCCACACCTGGTAGGGGCGCGTGGCCCGGGTCGTGGCGCTCGCAGGCGGGCTGACCGGAGGCGCACTCCCGGTCGCCGTCCCCGACGACGACGACGTGCTTTCGGTCGCCACCGTCGCCTGCTCGGCTTGCTCGCGGCCGTCACCACCGGCGCAGCCCGCTGCCGCGAGGAGGGCGGCCAGCGTCGCCGCGAGGCGCCTCACGCGCGCTCCTCGAGCCGGCGGCGCAGGTTCGCGCGCACGTCGAGCCACTCGTCGTCGGTGATCGCGTAGTACGCGGAGTCGCGGAGCTTCCCGCCCCGCACGAGCATGTGCTTGCGGAAGACGCCCTCGAAGCGAGCGGGAAGTGCCTCGAGCGCCCGGCGCGCGCGCTCGTTCTTCGCATCCGTCTTGAACTCCACCCGTATGCACCCGAGCCGCTCGAACGCGTGCTCGAGGAGGAGGAGCTTCGCTTCGGCGTTCGCCCCGGTTCGCCACGCCTCGGGCGTGAGCCACGTCCAACCGATCTCGAGCCCGCGGTGCTCGGGCCGAAGCGTCAGGTAGCGCGTACTGCCGAGCGGCCGCGCGGCGGGCGCGGACAGGATCGCGAACGCGACCTCGACGCCGGCGCGCGAGCGAGCGAGCGCGTCCTCGAGCCAGGCGGCGAAGGCCTCCTCGCCCGCGCCCGCGTCGACGGGCATCCACCTCCAGGTTTCAGGATGCCGAGCTGCGTCCCGAAGACCGGCGCCGTGCGCGGCGGCGAGCGGCTCGAGGAGGACGACTCGGCCTGCGAGGCGCGGGGCGGTGATCCACACGGCGTCAGCGTCGTCCGGGTCGCGCCAAGCGCCGGAAGCGGCGGAC
>JALZFU010000032.1 GCA_030861385.1 Actinomycetota bacterium | reverse complement strand
CGCGCTCCTCCTCGGCACGCTCGCCGCGCTGGCCGTCGCGCGCCACCGCTTCTTCGGTCGCGAGACCGTCTCGTTTCTCGTCATCCTCCCGATCGCCCTGCCCGGGATCGTGACTGGCATGGCGCTGAACGCGGCCTTCCGAACCGTGCTCGAGCCGTTCGGGATCGCCCTCGGCCTCTTCACGGTGATTGTGGGGCACGCGACCTTCTGCATCGTCGTCGTCTACAACAACATCGTCGCGAGGCTGCGGCGGGTCTCCCGCTCGCTCGAGGAGGCGTCGATGGACCTGGGCGCGGACACCTGGCAAACGTTCAGGTTCGTCACCTTCCCCGCTTTGCGGACGGCGCTCCTCGCGGGCGCGCTCCTCGCGTTCGCGCTCTCGTTCGACGAAATCATCGTCACGACGTTCACCGCCGGGGCGCAGCAGACGCTTCCGATCTGGATCTTCGCCAACCTCTCGCGGCCGAACCAGCTTCCCATTGTGAACGTGGTCGCCGTGATCGTCATCCTGCTCTCGGCGATCCCCGTCTACCTCGCCCAGCGGCTTTCGTCTGAGTCGGCCGGGCCCGCCGCGACGGGTGCCGCGGGCGGAGCGCGGTAACGGCAGGCCAAGGATGGCGACGCCGGGTCGCACCGAGGTCCTTTCGCTAAGGAGGGGTCAGGCGCCAGTCGTGCGGCCGCGGGCGCCTGTGGGACGAAGCGCCAAGGAACACGACAAATAGCGGGTCCGAATCGGTGGTGTCAGATGGCCGAGGACGGCCACGTGCTCTTCCTCCTCGCCCAGGCGCTCGTTAGATCTCGGCGACCGCGTTGCCTGTCGCTTTCGCTTCTCGTTCGACTCCCGCTGGTCGCACTAGCCCTTGCTCTTGAAGCCTTGTTCAGCACGGTCGCCCTATGCGACAGCGTCCATTTCGCATTGCGGCGTCCGCTACTGGCGAGACGCAACCACGGTTGAGCCTGCGGCGCTCTGCTGGAGAATGTCGGGGCCTGCGGGCGAGGGTGCCTGCGAACCCGACAACCCTCGCCGGCGACGTTCGTTCCGCCGCCGGCGAGACGTGGTGCTAAGCGTCGCTCTTCGGATCGCGAGGCATAAGGATCCAGAGGGCGACGTACGCCAGGATCTGAGGGCCCGGAAGGAAGATTGAGGCGACGATCAGAAGCCGCACAACGAGCGGGTTCCACTCATACCGCCGCGCGAAGCCGGCGGCGACCCCCGCGATCCACTTCCCGCGACGTGGTCGCGTGAGTCCCCGCTGCGCGAACCAGGCGCGCGCTCCGGCGAGCGAGGACTCCCTCGGATCGGCCTCGGTGTAGGAGTTCGCTGACATGGTGCTCCTTTCGGTGGGGTAGCGATAGGGTCGCGGCCGATACCGACGCGCACCAGCCTGCTACCAGGGGTCGTCTACTACGGGTACCACCGCACTGGTGATCTAACTACGCGACGAACGGCGCTTCATCGACGAAGGGAATCACGCGCTGTTCGTACCGAGCGGGCCGCTCGCGAGTCGCGGCCGTGTGGTTGACGTCCGCGAGGTCGAGCCCGCGGGCGAAGCCCTGCAACGCGCCTTCTGCGGAGGCTGAGCAGGTGAACCCGACAAGACGGCCGGGCAATGGTGAGTAGCCGACGCCGGGAGCGACCGGTGACCCTTCCTGTTCGGGGCCGCGCCGGCCGCGCGCGTCAGAGGCGGCTTGCGAAGTTGAGCAGCGTGGTCGTCCGCTCTGAACGCCTTAGGCATCTGCCTGCGGACCCTGTCGGCGTAGACGCCGAGCAGTTGGCCCGCGCCGTTTCGGGAGCGCTCCAAGAGCATCACCCAGGCGCACGACGGAACCCTCACTCTCGCGCCGCGACCTGACGGCGGACTCCGACCCATGGTTGAACTACCGGCCGCGCCCTCTGCGAACGCCGAGGCCGTTGCGCCGGGTGCCCGGCATCCCCACGACCAAGGAGAAACGTGACCGGATGACCGTTCAGCGGATGGACAACGTCGGCATCGTCGTCGACGACCTACCAG
>JALZFU010000172.1 GCA_030861385.1 Actinomycetota bacterium | reverse complement strand
GCCGGCGGCGGCGAGGCGGGCGGCGGCGTCTCTCGGTCGGGCGGTCTCGAGCGGGAAGGCGAAGGGGCTCGCCGTCTCCGGCAGCTCATCGAAAGGCGCCGGGGCCTTCCCGTCCAGCGCAGCGAGGAACGCTCGGTAGTGGGCGCGCCTGCGGGCGGCGACGGCAGGAAGCGCCAACGGGCGGACGAGCAGCTGTCCCGCGAGCGCGCGCCACGCCGGTGGCAGCACGCCGCTCCCGGCGGGAACCTCGGGCAGGAGCCGCGCGCCGACCACCGCCAGAGACGCGTCGGGCAGCGGCAGCGTGTTCGCGAGGTTGAAGGCTGCCACGTCGGCGAGCGACCCGACCGGCATCCCGCCCGTGGCGGAGAGCCACGCCTCGCTGCAGTCCTCGACGAGGAGAAGCGCGTGGTCGTCGCACCAGCGCCGCCAGCGCGCGGACTCGAGCGGAAAACCGAGCGCGTGCGCGATGACGAGCGCGCGCGTGCGGGGCCCGATCAGCGCACGAAGCCGAGTCTCGTCGGGTTCGAGCTGCTCGTCCGCCTCGTAGACGCGGCAAACGAGAGCGGCGCGCGCGAGGGCGCGGAGGAGGACATCGACCGAGTCCGACGGGACGAGCACCTCGTCGCCGGCCCCGAGGCCTGCCGCGCGGAAGGCGCGGGGGAGCGCCTCGCCGTGTTGCAGCGGCCGACACGCGGGCAGTCCGAGCGGAAACGGCGGCGTTCGTTCCGGCGGATGGAGGAGAGCATTCGCTCGGAATCGGGGCCGCAGGCGTACGGGCGGGAACTTGCCATCCATCGTCGGGAAGTCCGACAATTCGTCGGAACCAAAACCCGAGGTGCTCAACGACCGCAGCAGCCGAATCATCACATCACTAATCGTCGCACCTTGCTGATTTATGCGAGTGGTCCCGAACCGAATTCTGGCTCCACATCCCACCGGCACCGGACGTCCGGCTCAGCGTCTCGCAATTGACGATTCGCGTGATCTCGGCGACGCCGAAAGCAGAGGTGAATTCTTGGGGGACGACGTCGACGTCTGCCGTTGTCGTCTCGTGCCATGCGCGAACGAGAGCGACAGCGTTCTCGACGTTCGTGACCCTCCGAGCCAAAACTTGTCGTGAGCGCAGGTAAGAATCGACTCCCCGAGACATCCTGTTTCCGACGCCCGCGGCGCCATCCCTGATCACGAAAGTCTCCCCTCGCTCAGGCGGCAGGGAACGAGATGACGCACCCAGACACGTCGAATCCAGTCGAGATTTCCGAGCGGTGGAAGGGGCGCAGAGGGTGCCGAGCGGGCGAGCACCGAGGGAACGGATGACCGCGAGTCCGGCTGAGTAACCTCCCACCACGAAGACGGGCTTGTTGCTCGTGCGCAGGAATCACCGTTACTGGAGTCGCGGTCGGGGACACCACTCCACATGATAGCCGGGCGTCGCCCCGATGACCATCGCGGTGGTCGGCAGTTCGGGTTGGCCGTCCATCACGTATGTGTGACTCGTAAGACGGAGAAAAACTGTCGAATCGAGTGCTATTGGGGGGTGAAAGGTGCAGCCGAATGTTCGAGCCGTAGCTCCTTCTTCCCAAGGAGCAGTTGCAGCACGCCGACCGCGCCAACGGGCGAGCCTCGTCGAAGCGGCCGCGTGCAGCGTCGTGAGCGCCCTCTCGATCGCTCCGTTGGTGCACATACCGCGGCTCGCCCAGACGTCGATCGGAACACGAGATTGCAGGCGCGCCGATCGGGGATCGACTGGACGTCTCTCCGCACCTCGGTCGAGCGTCGAAAAAGCCCGCAGATGCGGGCTTTTCGAGTAGCGGGGGCAGGATTTGAACCTGCGACCTCCGGGTTATGAGCCCGGCGAGCTACCTGACTGCTCCACCCCGCGTCGCACGCGGAAGGATACCACGATGCACCGCTACCATGGCGGCGCCCATGCGCGTCGCGACCGTCGATCTCGGGACGAATTCGACCCGCTTGCTCGTCGCGGACGTCGAGGGCGGCGCGGTGCGAGAGGTGGACAGACGGCTCGCGATCACGCGGCTGGGCGAAGGGGTCGACGCGAGGCGAAAGCTCCTGCCGACGGCCGTCGCCCGCGTTCGGAACGTGCTTGTCGACTACCGGCGGGCGGCGGAGGCGCTCGGCGCGGAGCGGACGCTCACGCTCGCGACGAGCGCGGTCCGGGACGCGGAGAACGGCGAGGCGTTCCTCGGGGAGATCGAGTGGAGCTACGGGTTCGTGACGCGGCTCCTCTCGGGCGACGACGAGGCCGCGCTCACGTTCCGCGGAGTAGCCGCCGGTCGCCCCGTCCACGACGGGACGCTCGTCCTCGACGTCGGCGGCGGCTCGAGCGAGCTGATCCTCGGCGGCGCGGACGGCGTCGCGTTCCATGAGAGCTTCGACCTCGGCTGCGTTCGCCTGACGGAACGCTTCCTCGGGGACGAGGCGCCCGCTCGCCGCAACGTCGAATCCTGTCGCGAGACCGTCCGCTCGCTCCTCCAGGAGCGCGTGCCCCAGGACGTCCACCCGGCGAGCGCGGTCGGCGTCGCCGGCACGGTGACGACGCTCGCTGCGCTTCATCTCGGCCTCCGCAAGGAGGATCCCGAGCGGATCCACGGCCACCGGATTCCTGCCGGTTGGATCGAGCGCGAGCTCGCTCGCCTCGCGGCCGCGACGGTGCCGGAGCTTCGGCTTCGCCCCGGGATCCACCCGGATCGGGCCCCCGTCCTCGTGGCCGGAGTCGCCGTCGTCGCCGAGGTGCTCGCGTACTTCCGCCTTCCTGAGCTCGAGGTCAGCGAGCAGGACCTCCTGCACGGCGGCGCGCTCGCCGCCGCCGAGCTACCCGAGCCCCGGGAGGGCGCGGCGCCGCCGGGGGCGTTTACGTGCTGTTGACCGTCGGACTGCTCGCGGCGTGACCACACACGTCGCGAAGACCGAGGCCGCC
>JALZFU010000009.1 GCA_030861385.1 Actinomycetota bacterium | reverse complement strand
GGCCGAGGATCGGATCGGGGCGGTCGTCGAGGAGGTCGAGCGCCTCGATGCGGAGCCCGGCCTCCGCGCGGCCGTGACGGGCGAATGGACGACGGACGAGGACTTCGGCAAGCTCGCCCAGGACGACCTGCGCAAGGGCGAGCTCTTCTTCGGCGCCCCGGCCGCGCTCATCATCCTCCTCCTCGTCTTCGGCGCCGTCGTCGCCGGCGTCGTGCCGCTCGTGCTCGCGATCGTCTCCATCCTCGTCGCGCTCGCGCTGACCGCGCTCGTCGGGCAGGCCTGGGAGCTCTCCGACTTCGTCCAGAACATGATCTTCGGGATGGGCCTCGCGCTTGGGATCGACTACGCGCTCTTCATCCTCTCCCGCTACCGGGAGGAGCGAGGCGAGGGGCGCGAGAAGCTCGACGCCGTCGCCACCGCGGGTGCGACCGCGAGCCGCGCCGTCCTCTTCAGCGGGATCGCGTTCGTCCTCGCGATGTTCGGGCTCCTGCTCGTGCAGAACACGATCATGCGGAGCCTCGCGGGCGGCGCGATCCTCGTCGGCCTGACCTCGATCGTCGCCGCGCTCACACTCCTCCCGGCCGTCCTCGGGCTGCTCGGCGACCGCGTGAACGCCCTCCGCCTGCCGTTCTTCGGACGCGCTGTGGAACGGGGGGGAGGACAGGAGAGTAGGTTCTGGAACGGCGTCGTCCGCGCGGTCATGCGCCGGCCGGTCGTGAGCCTCCTTCTCGCGGCGGGTCTCCTCGTCGCCGCCGCCGCGCCCGTCTTCTCGCTCGAGACGGGGACCGCGGGGATCACGACGATGCCCGACCGCTTCCAGTCCAAGAAGGGCTTCCTCCTCCTGAACGAGGAGTTCCCGGGACGGACGGTCGACCCGGTCCAGATCGTCGTCGACGGCGACGCGGGCTCACCCGCAGTCCGGGGCGGGATCGAGCGCTTGCAGGCCGAGCTGGCGCGGAACCGCCTCTTCGGTCGGCCTGCGACCGAGACGAACGAAGCCGGTGACCTCACGCTTCTCACCGTCCCGATCACCGGCGACGCGCTCTCGGAGGAGTCGTTCGCCGCCGTGCGCGGCCTTCGCGCGAGCGCGATCCCGCGTGCTTTCGCCGGCGGAGGCGCCCGAGCGTACGTCACGGGCGAGACGGCCGAGGAGATCGACTACGTGGACGTCATGGCCCGCTGGACGGTGCCCGTCTTCGTCTTCGTCCTCGGACTCAGCTTCATCCTCCTGACGGTCGCCTTCCGCTCGATCGTGCTTCCCGCCAAGGCGATCGTCTTGAACCTCCTCTCGGTCGGCGCCGCCTACGGGCTCCTCGTCCTCGTCTTCCAGAAGGGCTACGGCAACGAGCTCTTCGGCTTCCAACAGGTCGACACGGTCGAGGCGTGGGTGCCGCTCTTCCTCTTCGCCGTCCTCTTCGGCCTCTCGATGGACTACCAAGTCTTCCTGCTCTCGCGGATTCGCGAGCGCTTCAGCCGGACCGGCTCGAGCGAGAACGCGATCTCGTTCGGGGTCGGCTCGACCGCGCGTCTCATCACCGGCGCCGCGCTCATCATCATCGCGGTCTTCTCCGGGTTCGCCCGCGGCGACCTCGTCATGTTCCAGCAGATGGGCTTCGGCGTGGCGGTCGCCCTCCTGATCGACGCGACGATCGTCCGATCCGTCCTCGTACCGGCCGCGATGACGCTCCTCGGCCCCTGGAACTGGTACCTGCCGTCGTGGCTCGCCTGGCTTCCCGACCCCCACGTCGAGGGCAGAGAGGAACCGGCACCGCGGCCGGCCCCACGAGCGGCGCCGGCGGTCGAATAACACGATCGCGGGGGCGCTCGGCGCCACGCGCGACGCCGTTGGTACGCTCGCCGCGTGACCCGCTCGGTGATCGTCTCCGCCGCTCGCACCCCCTTCGGGAAGCTCGGCGGCGGCTTGAAGGACAAGGAGGCGCCCGAGCTGGGAGCGGCGGCGATCCGTGCCGCCCTCGAGCGCGGGGGCGTCGAGCCGGACGAGGTCGAGTACGTGATCATGGGGGAGGTGCTGCAGGCGGGCGTCGGCCAGGCGCCGGCGCGCCAGGCCGCGGTGGGAGCCGGGCTTCCAATCGAGATCGGCGCGGAAACGGTCAACAAGGTCTGCGCGTCGAGTGTCCGCGCGGTCGAGATGGCCGACCAGATGATTCGCGCCGGCGACCACAGCGTGCTCGTCGCCGGCGGGATGGAGTCGATGTCGAATGCGCCCTACATCCTGAAGCAGGCGCGCTTCGGGTATCGGCTCGGCGACGGCGTGATCGTCGACTCGATGGTGCACGACGGGCTCACGTCGACCTTCGACAAGCGGCACATGATTCAGCAGGCCTCCTTCGTCGCCCGCGAGCTCGGGATCTCTCGCGAGGACCAGGACGCGTGGGCGTTCCGATCACACGAACGCGCGGTGCACGCGATCGACAACGGACTCTTCGAGGACGAACTCGCTCCCGTCGACGGCATCGTGGTCGACGAAGGCCCGCGGCGAGACACGTCGCTCGAGAAGCTTTCGACGCTGAAGCCGGTCTTCGACCCCGAGGGAACGACGACGGCCGGGAACGCGCCCGCTGTGAACGACGGCGCCGGAGCGCTCGTCGTCACGAGCGAGGAGTATGCGCGCAAGCGCGGTTTCGACGTCCTCGCGACGATCGTCTCACACGCCTACGTGGCCGACGAGTTCGCCTACCTGGCGCGGACGCCGGCCAAGGCTGGCGAGCTCGCCCTTCGCAAGGCGGGGAAGTCGATCGACGACGTCGAGCGCGTCGAGCTGAACGAGGCGTTCTCCTCGGTGACGCTCCATTCGACGAAGCTCCTCGGCGCCGACCCCGACAAGGTGAACGTGAACGGTGGAGCGGTCGCTCTCGGCCACCCGATCGGCGCCTCGGGAGCGCGGATTCTCGCGACGATGATCTACGAGCTCCGTCGAAACGGGGGCGGGCTCGGCCTCGCCGCGATCTGCTCGGGGGGCGGCCAGGGTGACGCGCTCCT
>JALZFU010000004.1 GCA_030861385.1 Actinomycetota bacterium | reverse complement strand
CGGTGACGAACGCGACCCGGCCGGGCGCGCCGGACGAGGACGGCAGCGGCCACGGGCTCGTCGGCATGCGTGAGCGGGCCGCCCTCCTTGGCGGCACGGTCGAGGCCGGCCGAGAGGACGGCGTCTTCTCCGTCCGGGCGCGGCTCCCCTACGCCAAGAGCGAGCGATGAGCGGGGAGCGGGCGCGCGTGCTCCTCGTCGACGACGACGACCTCATGCGCGCCGGCCTGCGGGCCGTCCTCTCCAGCGACGAGACCGTCGAGGTCGTCGGCGAGGCCGGCGACGGGCGGAGCGCGGTCGAGCGCGTGCGCGCTGATCGGCCCGACATCGTCCTCATGGACGTCCGCATGCCCGACCTGGACGGCATCGCCGCGACTCGCGAGGTGCTCGCCGTGCGCCCCGAGACGAAGGTCGTGATCCTGACGACGTTCGAGGAGGACGACTACATCTTCGGCGCCATCGACGCGGGCGCCTCGGGCTTCCTCCTCAAGCGAACGAGTCCCGAGGAGCTCCTCGCGGGGATCCACAACGTCGCCGCCGGCGACTCCCTCCTGTCGCCATCAGTGACTCGCATCGTCATCGAGCGGATGGCCCGCCAGCCGGTTACGAACTCCGGAGCTCGCCGGCGCCTCGCCGAGCTGACGCCGCGCGAGCGCGAGGTGCTCGAGCTCGTCGCCCGCGGGCTTTCGAATGGCGAGATCGCGGATGCGCTCGTGATCGAGGAGTCCACGGTCAAGACGCACGTGAAGCGGATCCTGACGAAGCTCCGCCTTCGCGACCGCGTGCAGGCGGTCATCTTCGCGTACGAAAGCGGCTTCGCCCGCCCGGGCCGTTCTCCAGTGCCTTAGAAGGACACCTCCCGGGGTGCAGCTCGACGTTTTCTCGCAAGGGGACCGTCGTTGCCCGGCATCAGTTACGGAAGCATTCGAGCAGCCGTGCGGCCCGGGCGCCATGGATCGCAGTCGCTTGTCCTACAGTCCGTGCATGACCGTGGATGGGTGGCTGCGAAAGGCGGTTGCGAAGGCGGCTGCGGTGGGCGCTCTGCCGTCGGACACGCCCGAGGGGCAGCTCCGCAAATCGGCGCTTGTTCTCTCCTCGCTTCTGATCACCTTCCTTGCGTTCATTTGGGTGGGTACGTACGCCGCGCTTGGCCTTTGGGTGTCTGCCCTCATCCCGTTCCTCTATCAGGTGGCCTCGTTCGTTGGGCTCGCTTTCTTCGCGAAGACGAAGCGCTACGAGCTCTACCGGGTGAGCCAGGTGACGATGATGTTGCTTTTGCCCTTTTTCCTTCAGTGGAGCTTGGGCGGCTTCATACCCTCGGGCGCGGTCGCACTCTGGGCGTTCACAGCGCCGTTGGGCGCGCTGGTCTTCTATGGCCCACGCGGCGCCATTGCCTGGTTCGCTGGGTTCGTCGCGTTCGTTGCCGTCTCAGCCGCGATCGACGGAGTGCTGCCCGATCCCGCCGATGAGATTCCGTCATGGCTCGTTCTTACATTCTTCACCTTGAACATCGTCGGTCCATCGCTCACGACGTTCGCCCTGCTCGAGCATTTCGTGCACTCTCGCGATCGCGCCCATCGACTTCTCGCGGCTGAGCAGCAGCGCTCGGAGACGCTGCTTTTCAGCATTTTCCCGCGCGCCATCGCCAACCGACTGAAACAATCGAAAGAGGTCATCGCCGAGCGCTGTGACGATGTCTCGGTCCTCTTCGCCGACATCGCTGGCTTCACGCCTGCTGCCGAGCGCCTCCCGGCGGAAGAAGTTGTCGTCCTCTTGAACGACATCTTCAGCGCCTTCGACGACCTGGTCGTCGATTGCGGTCTCGAGAAGATCAAGACGATCGGCGACGGCTATCTCGTCGCAGCCGGGATACCAACGCCGCGGGCGGACCATGCCGAAGCGGCCGCGCGGCTGGCGCTTGCCATGCGCGAAAAGCTTGCGGACCTTCCCACGGCGCGCGCTCTCAACCTTCGCGTCGGCATTGACTCCGGACCTGTCGTCGCCGGCGTCATCGGGCGCACGAAGTTCGGCTACGACCTTTGGGGCGACACGGTAAACACGGCGAGTCGTATGGAGTCGCACGCACCGGACGGGGCGATCCAGGTCACCGAGCAGACCTATCGGCTGCTCTCGGAAGACTTCGAGTTCGAGCGACGGCCTGGCGTGTCTGTCAAGGGCAAGGGCGAGATGACGACGTACCTTCTCCTTCGAGAGCGCCAGCAGACGGCCGTGCCCGACGAGCGCTTCGAACCCGCCCGCCCGGCCTGACCCGCACGGGCAGTCGTCACGCGCTGAAAAGCGCTGGATGGCGCCTAGCCCTACGCTCGCCTAGGGACCCGCGCATTTGCTGCGAAATCCATCACAGCCGCAGCTCTACGTTTCCTCTCTTGAACGCCTTCACAGTCGTCCCGCGCGCTCCGTACTTCTGAGCCTTCCGGCGCGTGTCCTCGAACGCGGAGCGAGCGTAGGTCTCGACGAGCTGGCCTGTCTCGATCCGCTCGAAAC
>JALZFU010000470.1 GCA_030861385.1 Actinomycetota bacterium | reverse complement strand
GCCTTCCTCCGTGGCCTCGGGGTCTTGCTCGGGAAGCTCGCGACTATCCTCTCGTTCCATGCGGGTCATCCTTCCCGATAGCTCGGAGCTCGAACTCCCGGACGGCGCAACCGGCCTCGACGCCGCCCGCGCGATCGGGCCGAAGCTCGCCGAGCAGGCGGTCCTCGTGCGGACGAACGGCAACGTGCGCGACCTTCGCCTGCCCCTCCAGGACGGCGAGCGGATCCAGATCCTGACGACGCGCGACCGCGAGGATCCGGACGCCCTCGCCGTCCTGCGCCACTCGGCCGCGCACCTCCTCGCCGAAGCGGCGCGCCGCCTCTACCCGGGGACGAAGGTCGCGATCGGGCCTCCGATCGAGAACGGGTTCTACTACGACTTCGAGTTCCCGCAGCCCGTCGGCGAGGAAGCGCTCGTGGCGCTCGAGGCCGAGATCGAGCGCGAGATCGAGGAAGGGCGAGAGTGGGAGCGGATCGAGGTCTCCCGCGACGAGGCGCGCGCGCGGTTCGAGGCGGAAGGCGAGCCCTACAAAGTCGAGCTCGTCGAGACGGCCGACGGCGACATCTCCTTCTATCGCCAGGGTGACTTCGTCGACCTCTGCCGGGGGCCGCATCTCCAGAACGCGAAGCCGATCCGCGCCATCAAGCTCCTCTCGCTCGCCGGCGCATACTGGCGCGGCGACGAGTCGAAGCCTCAGCTCACGCGCGTGTACGGCACCGCGTTCTACGACCCGGCCGATCTCGAGGAATACCTGCGGCGGCTGGAGGAGGCGAGGCAGCGCGACCACCGCCGGCTCGGTCGTGAGCTCGACCTCGTCCACTTCGACGAGCACTCGCCCGGCTCACCGCTCTGGCACCCGCGCGGGATGGTGATCTGGAACGAGCTCGAGGCGCTGCGCCAGCGCGAGAATGCTCGCCGCGGCTACCTGGAGGTGAAGACTCCGCTTCTCTACGACACCGAGCTGTGGCAGACCTCGGGTCACTGGGAGAAGTACCGCGACCACATGTTCCTGATCGAGCAGGAGGGCAAGACGTTCGGACTGAAGCCGATGAATTGCCCCGGGCACATGCTCCTCTTCGGCGGCCGCGTCCGAAGCTATCGCGAGCTTCCGATTCGGTACGCGGAGGCCTCGACCCTCCATCGCGACGAGCCGACCGGGACGCTGCACGGCCTCCTCCGCGTCCGCCACGTGACGCAGGACGACGCGCACATCTTCTGCACCCGGGAGCAGATCGAGGACGAGATCTTCGCGTGCCTCGACTACGCCGCCTACCTCTACGACCTCTTCGGGATGGAGGCACGCTTCGAGCTCTCGACGCGCCCCGAGGACAAGCTCGGCACGGACGACGAGTGGGACTTCACCGAGGCTGCCCTCGCGCGCGCCCTCGACCGGCGCGAGATCGCCTACGACGTAAACGAGGGGGACGGCGCCTTCTACGGGCCGAAGATCGACCTTCACATGACGGACGTCCTCGGCCGATCGTGGCAGATGGGGACGATCCAGCTCGACGCGCAGATGCCTCGTCGCTTCAAGCTCGCCTACACGACGGTCGAGAACGCCGAGGAGCCGCCGTACGTCATCCATCGCGCCCTCCTCGGGTCGCTCGAGCGCTTCATCGGCATCCTGATCGAACACTTCGGCGGGGACTTCCCCGTTTGGCTCACGCCCGAGCAGGCGCGCGTCATCCCGGTCAACGAGCACCACGCGGCGGAGGCGCACGCGCTCGCCGACGAGCTTCGCGAACGCGGCGTCCGCGTCGGCGTCGACGACCGGCCGGAGACGCTCGGCAAGCGGATCCGGGACGCCGAGCTCGAGAAGGTGCCGTACGTCGTCGTCTGGGGCGAGCGCGAGTCGCCGGAGGCCCTCGCGGTGCGCCGACGCCACGGCGAGCAGTCGACCGAGAGCCTCGAGCGACTCGCGAGCGAGATCGCGAACGCTGGTACGATCTGACTCCTGCAAGCAGGGGCTTTCGTTCCTCACCTCCCGGGCGGCGAGCTCGCGGGGTTCAACCGAAAAGAGGGTTGACGAGGCTGCTGCGCGCAGCCTTAGTCGTTTGAAGAGGAGGAGCACGCACAGCTTGGTGAGACGTCAGTGAGGCCTCGGCGCTTCGTCGAGCCGGTTCGCCCGGCCGAGCCGCTGACCCGCACGAACGAGGCGATCCGCTCGCCGCGTCTCCGGCTGATCGACGAGAACGGCGAGCAGCTCGGGATCAAGACGAGAGACGAGGCGCTCGCGTACGCGCACGGCAAAGACCTCGACCTCGTCGAGGTCGCGCCGAACGCCGATCCGCCGGTCTGCCGGATCATGGACTACGGCAAGTACCGGTACGAGCAAGAGCAGAAGGCGAAGACCGCTCGCAAGCACCAGACGCAGATCAACGTCAAGGAGATCAAGCTCAGGCCCAAGATCGGACTCCACGACTACGAGACGAAGAAGGGACACGTCGTCCGCTTCCTGCGGGATCGCGCCAAGGTGAAGGTGACGATCATGTTCCGGGGCCGCGAGGCGACGCATCCCGAACGCGGCCGCGACCTTCTCATGCGGCTCGCCGACGACGTGCAGGAGCTCGGCCACATCGAGTCCCAGCCCGTCCTCGACGGCCGGAACATGGTCATGGTGCTCGCCCCGCACAAGAACGTCGCCCAGGTCGGAGCAGCAGGAGCAGCAGCGCAAACCGCCTAGCCCATCTCGAGAGATGCCCAAGCAGAAGACGAACAAGGCAGCGAAGAAGCGGTTCAAGCTCACGGCGTCGGGCCGTCTGCTCCGCCGTCACGCGATGCGGAGCCACAACCTGGAGAAGAAGTCCGCGAAGCGACGTCGGAGCTTTCACGGCGACCACCCGGTCGACGGTGAGGACGTCCGCGAAGTGCGGCGCCTGCTCGGCCGCTAGGAAGGAACGGGGCGATGGCACGGGTCAAGCGGTCGGTCCACGCGCGCAAGAAGCGCCGGAAGGTCCTCGAGCAGGCGAAGGGCTACTTCGGCCAGAGCCACGTCTCCTACCGCAAGGCGAAGGAGCAGCTCCTGAAGTCGGACGTCTACGCCTACCGCGACCGCAAGGCGCGAAAGCGAGTCTTCCGGCGCCTCTGGATTCTTCGGATCAACGCCGCTGCTCGGCGGGAAGGGCTCTCGTACAACCAGCTCGTCGCCGGCTGCCGCAAGGCGGAGATCGAGCTCGACCGAAAGGTCCTCGCCGACCTCGCAGTGAGCGATCCGGCCGCCTTCGCGAAGATCGCGGCGCGCGCGAAGGCCGCGCTCGAGACCTGACCGACTCGGTCGCGGACGTCTTCCGCCGGATGGCGGAGGAGACCTTCGAGACCGGCGGGTCGCCGCTCTACGCGCGGCTCGCCCGCGAGCACGCGGACGACCGCCTCCTCGTCGAGATCGCGGACGGTCACAAGCCGCTTTGGGAGGTGCCGCTCAAGGTCTTCGCCGGCGTCCACTTCCTCGCTCTCGCCGGTCGCGCTCGCGACCCGTGGTCGCGCTTTCGCGACATCCTCGCGGCGGAACGGGAGTGGCTTCGCGAGTTCGTCCGCCGCCAGCCGATCCAGACGAACGAGGTGCAGCGCTCCTGGGCGCTCCTGCCCGCGTTCCTCACCGTGGCGGACGAGCGCCCGCTCGACCTCGTCGAGCTCGGGTCGAGCGCCGGCCTGAACCTCTTCTGGGACCGCTACCGCTACCGCTACGCCGGCGTGGCGTGGGGCTCGCCGGAAGCGCCCTTCGAGCTGGAAGGCGAGGCGACCGGCGGCCCGCCCTCGTCGCTCTTCGGGCGGCGACCGATCGTGCGCGCGCGGCTCGGGATCGACCGCGCGCCGGTGGACGTGAGGGACGAGCGCCAGGCGCTCCTCCTCGAGTCGTTCGTCTGGGCCGACCAGGCAGCCCGGCTGGAGCGGCTTCGGGGCGCGATCGCGCGCGCGCGACGGGAGCGGCCTCCGCTTCTCGCCGGCGACTACGTCGAGCTCCTTCCGCGCGTCCTCGCGAACCGCGCGGCGGATGCACTGACGGTCGTCTACCACTCGGCGTCGACCGGGTACCTGAGGGACGACGAGCGGAGGCGGCTCGAGTCGGCGATCGAGGAGGCGGGGGAAGCGGGGCCGCTCGCGTGGGTCTCGTACGAGTTCCTCGAGGAGGAAGAGCCAGGGTTCGAGCGGTTCGCCCTCGACGTCCGGACGTGGCCGGGCGGCGAGACACGCCGACTCGCCCGCGTCGACGGGCATGCGAACCGGATGCGGTGGCTCCCGGTGTGATCACGTCCGCGTCGAACCCGCGGCTGAAGCTCGTGCGCCGACTCGAATCGCGCCGACAGCGCGAGCGCCTCGGCCTCTTCGCCTGCGAGGGGGAGGATCTGGTCGCGGCCGCGCTCGACGCGGGGCTCGAGCCGGTCGAGGCGCTCGTCGACGGCGAGCGCCCGGTGCTTCTCGAGCGGCTTCCGCGGCACGAGCTCGTCTCGCCCCCGCTCCTGCCCGAGGTCGCGTCTCTCGCCCACCCGCCGCGCGTCGTCGCGCTCTTTCGGACGGCCGACCTCCCGCGCGGACCGCTTCCGCCGGTCGGGCTGGCGCTCTGGCGCGTCGGCGATCCGGGAAACGTCGGGACCCTCGTCCGCGCCGCCGACGCGCTCGGGCC
>JALZFU010000469.1 GCA_030861385.1 Actinomycetota bacterium | reverse complement strand
CCCCCCGCTCGCCCTCTGGCTCGGCTTCAGGCGCTGGCGACGATGTTCAGGCGCGTGCTGACCGAACCAATCACTCGTGCTGGCCCCACCGACCTCGAGCGTGGGGCGCTGTACGTTCAGCGCCGTGAGTACCGTGGAGCTCCATCTACCGGCGGCGAACTTCGCCCGGAGCGACGAGCGGCGCCACCGCCGCGCCCTCGCCGCCGCCGCCTGGTTGCTGGCCGCGACGTTGCCGCTCGTCGGCCTCGTCTCACTTGTGCTTCGCGAGCAACTCGACCCCAGTTGGTCGAATCCCCGCGTCCATTTCACCGTGTTCTTGGCGGTCGGCGTCGGCGTCTCGGTGCTCGCCTTCGCCGCCGGCGCCGCGGCGAACCGCCGCGGCGACGCGCGCGTTCTGCTGATCTCGCTCGCCTTCCTCGCCACGGGCGGGTTCCTCGGCCTGCACGCGCTTGGAACCCACGGGGTGCTCTTCGCGCACGAGTATGCGGGGTTCAAGGTCGCGAATCCCGCCGGCCTGGTTCTCGCCGC
The DNA here is from genome assembly GCA_030861385.1 of Actinomycetota bacterium. Classification (GTDB taxonomy): domain Bacteria; phylum Actinomycetota; class Thermoleophilia; order Gaiellales; family Gaiellaceae; genus JALZFU01. The sequence goes on along the minus strand of JALZFU010000469.1, from coordinate 9,616 downwards.
GCTGTTTGCCTTCGCGTCGGGGTTCGTGGATCTCCGCCCCTCGTTCGCGCCGCTCGTCGTGCGACACCGAGTGGCGCTGCGCCGGACGGTACTGGCCGCCATGGCTGTGTGGTTCGTCTGGACGGTGACCGAGCTGCCGCCGCTGCACGAGCCCAGCAGCGAAGGCGGCTCTCACAGCGTGCTTGCGGCGATGGCCGGCCTAGGCTCGGTCGTCTACGCGGTCGCGGCGGCTCGCTACTGGTACGTCTATCGCGGGCGGTTCGGCCTGCTCCAGGCCAGCGTGATCGCCTGCTTCGTCCTGCTCGCCGAGGCGATGATCGGCGTGGCGCTGACCGGCGAGCGCGCCTGGCACGCCAGCTGGTGGGAGTGGCATGGCCTGATCGTCACGGCCTACGCCGTGGTCAGCTACGCCGCCCACCGCCAGTGGCACGACGAGCGCTTCCGCGCGCTCTACCTGCCTACCACGCGCGAGCGCGTCCAGTCCGTGAGCGTCCTCTTCAGCGACCTCGCCGGCTTCACGGCGTTTGCCGAGCACGCGAAGCCGGCGGACGTCGCGAGGGTGCTCAACACGTACTACGCCGCCGCCGTCCCGCTGATCACGCGCCGGTTTGGCGGCGAGGTGGAGAAGTTCATGGGCGACGGGATGATGGCCAGCTTCAACAGCCGCGGCGACCAGCCCGACCACGCGGTGCGGGCGGCCGGAGCGGCGCTGGCGCTGCAGCGCGAGCTGACCGCTGTCGCCGACGCCAACCCGGGATGGCCCCGGGTGCGCGTGGGTGTCAACAGCGGTCTCGCGTCGGTGCGCGAGATGGGCGGCGACGGGTTCGTCGCTTATGTGGTCGTCGGCGACACCGTCAACACGGCGTCGCGGCTCGAGAGTCAGGCGCCCGAGGGCGCCGTGCTGATCGGCGCGGAGACCCGCCGGGCGCTGCCCGACGGCAGCATGGTGGAGGCGGTTCCGGGACTGCGGGTGAAGGGCAGGCAGGAGGCGGTCGATGCTTATCTGTTGCGCGCACTGCCCCGCTCCGCGTCGACGCCGCCGGCAGGAAACGGCGGAGGGAATCTTGCACGGGTTCGATTCCGGCCGCCGTCGAGCCGGTCCAAATCCGCTGTCTCCGGTGCGGGGCCTCCCTAGCTCACCCGAGCCCGGCGGTCCTTGGGAGTAACCTGCTCCATGCCGACCTCCTCTCTTCGAGGCGGCGAGATCACAGGAGTCCGGCGCAGTGCCTCAAACGCCGGCATGTCGTCCGGCGACGAACCGGCTCGCCCGGCGCGAGCGCCGAGACCGGGCCGGCGCAATTGCCGCGAGCGCGGCAGCCTGCGCCGGTCAGCGCCTCCCCTTGTCGCGCCACGCGACGCAGTCGAACTCCACCGCGGCGCCGAGTATGAGCTCGCTACAGCCGACCGCGATCCGCGCCGGCGTACTCGCTCCGAACACCGCGACATAGGCGCGGTTCATCTCTTCCCAGTCCGCCATGTCGGTGAGGTAGACGGTGACCTTCACGATGTCGGCGAGCGACGCGTGGCAGGCGGCGAGGATCCGCTCGACGTGTCGCAGGGCGACGGTCGTCTCGGCCGCGACCCCGCCCTCGACGACCGTCATTCGCTGCGGCTCCCACCCGAACATGCCGGACACGTAGATGTGCTCGCCGGCGACCGCCGCGTGGGCGAAGGCCGGGATCTCCGGCAGCTCTGGCGTATTGACCCTCCGCCAGCTCGGCATACTGCTCACTCCTTTCCGCGTTGGGGGCGTGAGGCCGGCGCGCGAGATCGGGCTGGGGCCGTCCCGCCCCGAGGCGCGCTCTACGCCTACGAGGGATTGGCGAAACGACGTCGGCCAGGTGGTTATCGCACCTTTCATCACGAGGCCCGCGTCGATGTCCCGGCAGGGTCGTCGACACGCGGTGGGACGAGACTCTCGAGCGAGCGCGGTTACGCGCCGAGGGCCGAATTCGGCGACCGGCCGGTCGCGAGCTACTCCCAGTCTCGGTCCGAGCGTCCGTGGAGGCGCTTCGCCGCCTCGACGATCTCCTCGAGGTCGATCGGGTCGCTGAACGGTTCCGGGTCGAGCTCGGTCACGCGGTTCAGCTCGCCCTGCCAGCGGCGGAGCTCGGTGACGTAGGGGTCGTAGGGTACGCGGCGGAGGTCGTCGCCGTCCGGGACGAGGTCGCATATCCCGTTGTGGAGCCACTCGCCCGTGTGCCAGTTCGGCATATCGACGGCCGGGAAGAGGCAGACGCCATGCAGCTCGATGCCGCGAGTGACTGCGGCGAGCGACTCCTCCATCACGTCCTTCAGCCACGCAGGCCGCCCATCGCCGAGCCCGCTCGTCTCGCCGATGATCATCGGTCTTCGGTAGCGGTTCCAGGCGAGCTCGAGCAGCTCGCAGAGCGGCTGGATCCGGTCGTCGCGAGGGCCGAGCGCCGCATGCGGACCCTGCTCGCGGAACTCCATCTGCCCGAACGAGTAGCAGTTGACCCCGACGATGTCGAGCGCCTCCGGCGAGCCGCCGAGCTCCGGATGGCGTCGTCCTGCGAGAACGTCCCACGCGAAGAACGTGTCGTCGTAGGTCTCCTCACGCGCTTCGTCGGCGAGGTCAGGGCGGTCGCGCGGCGGCACGACGAGGACGAGCGGGTCGATGTGCACCATCCTCGCCTCCCGCTCGACCTCGCGGATCGCGTCGACGCCGGCGATCGCGGCGCGGCAGAGCGCGAGTCGGAGCCGCTTGCGGTTCGCCTCGCCGGTCAGGAACGGCGCCGCCCAGCCCCACTCGCCGGCGGCGAAGGAGAAGAAGGTGATCTCGTTGATCGGCGTGAAGAAGTACGGGCCGCCGAGGCGCGGGACGACGTACTCGGCGGCCGCGCGGCAGTAGCGCGCAAACCGCTCCGGGAACCGCTCGTCGAACGGGTCGGCTTCGTCCGGGTAGCCGTAGTGGCAGAGGTCCCAGATCGGAACGATCTGCGCCTCGTCCATCGCCTCGATCAGGGGGTCGATCAGCGAGAAGTCGTAGCCCCCGTCGCGCTCGACGAAAGGCCACGGGATGCCCTCCCTCGCGACCGCGATTCCGAGCTTTCGCAGGAGCTCGTAGTCCTCGCGGGCGTGCTCGCGGTGCCGCGTCTCGGCGACGAGGTCGCGGCGTCTGCGGTCCTTCCAGACGAACGTCGAGCACTCGAAGCCAGAGAGGAAGAAGGTGGGGAAGATCCCGTAGTTTTCGGACATCCGGACGACCTTATCCGGAGCGAGGCGCCGACGCCTCGTCTGTTCCGAGAGCGTGTTGCGCTCTCCCGCATAGCGGTGGCGTCCGGCGGGTAGCAGAACGGTCTCGTGACGTTGCTGTTTTTGCTGCTCCTCTTCGTTCTCCCGATCGTCCTCATGACGGTTGCGACGCGGCGCGCTGCGCGGCGTCGGGCGAGACTCGAGGAGGAAATGCGCCGGGCGCAATCGGAGCCGGGCGGTGTCCCGGCGTCGCCGTTCGGCTTCTCGCCGTTCACGGACCTCTTCGAGCACCTGGTGTCCGAGAGTGGGTGGGGTCGCTCGTTCGCCTACGACCCGGAGACGGGGCAGTGGGTGGAGATCACGGACGAGGTGCCCGGTCAGCCGCGCGAGGAAGAGCGCGAGCGAGCGGCGCCGGCCACCGTAAAGACGGAGGAGCCGCGGCGCCACCGCCGGCGCCGGTCGCGGGACGAACGCTCCGCTCCGGCCGCGAACCCGCTGAGCGGGCTCCTAGGCGGCGGCATGATCGGCGGCCAGGACGGATCGGGCGATTTCGAGGTCCAGCGGCCCGAGGAGCTGACGACGTTCGAGGACGTCGGTGGGATGGAGGGCCTGAAGCAGGAGGTCCGGGACACGGTCGGGCTCATGCTCGAGCACCCCGACGATGCCGAGCGTTACGGGATCGACTGGAACGGGATTCTCCTGCACGGCCCGCCCGGCGTCGGAAAGACGTTTCTCGCCCGCGCGATCGCCGGCGAGTACGACCTGAACTTCATCCACGTCTCGACGGGTGATCTCGTGTCGTCGCTCGTGGGCGGATCGGCAAGGAACATCGACAAGGCCTTCGAGACGGCGCTTCGGAACGTGCCCTGTCTTCTCTTCTTCGACGAGTTCGACTCCGTCGCCCAGCGGCGGGACAACACTCCCGACCAGGAGTCGCGCCGCACGGTGAACCAGCTCCTCACCTCCCTCGAGGCGCACCGAGACGAGCGGGAGCTCCTCGTAATGGCGGCGACGAACTCGATCGAGCACCTCGATCCTGCTGTCATTCGCCCCGGCCGCTTCGACCGCCACATTCGGATCGACCTTCCCGACGCCGACGCTCGCAGGGCGATCTTCCGCGCCGAGCTCGACGACCGGCCGGTCGCCGCCGACATCGACCTCGACGAGCTCGTCGCACGGACGGAAGGGATGACGCCGGCGGCGATCGCCAAGATCGTCGACACAGCGGCGCTCGAGGTGTTTCGGGAGGCTGCGCGGACGGGCGAGGAGCTCGGGCTCGACACCGAGCACCTGTCGCGCGCCGTGGAGCGCTACGGCGGGCAGGATCGACCGACCGTCGAGCACTGGACCTGGGACTCGCTGATCCTCCCACCCGCGATCAAGGCGCAGCTGCAGCAGGTCCAGGCGGTGATCGAGGACCCGGAGTCCGCGAGCCGCTTCGGCGTAGAGCCGCCCACCGGCCTCCTCCTCGCCGGGCCGCCCGGAACGGGGAAGACGACGGTCGCGAAGGTGCTCGCCGCCCAGGCGCGGTGCTCGTTCTACCCGATCTCGGGTGCGGACGTGATGAGCAAGTGGGTGGGCGAGTCGGAGCGAAACATCCGCCAGCTCTTCGAGCGCGCGCGTGAGAACCGGCCGTCGGTCATCTTCATCGACGAAATCGACGCCGTCGCCGGGCGGCGCGGGCAGATCGAGATCCACTCGAGCCACGTGAACCAGCTCCTTGCCGAGATCGACGGCGTCGCGGGCCAGCGAGGCGTCTTCATCGTCGGAGCGACGAACCGGCCCGACCAGCTCGACCCGGCGCTCCTGCGAGGCGGCCGGCTCTCGCGCACGATCGTTCTCGGCCTCCCCGACGAGGCGGGGCGGCTCGCGATCCTTCGGTTGCATACGGCCCGGATGCCCACCGTCGGGGTCCGACTCGACGAGCTCGCCCGGAACACCGAAGGGTTCTCGCCAGCCGACCTGAAGGCGCTCGCCCAGGAGGCCGCGCTCGCCGCGATGGCGCGGGGAAGCCGCGACGGCGAGCCGGCGGCCGCGGTCACTCACGAGGACTTCGAGGAGGCGCTCCGGCGGCTCCGCGAGGGCGCCGTCGCCGAGACGGCTTCGTTCTAGCGCGCGGCCCCTCAAGTTCGGCCCCGACACCGCCGATAACCCTTTCGAGGGAAATGACCCGCGTTCGGATCAGCGATGCGAGCTTCGCCGACGAGTTCGCCGAGTTCCTGGTGCGCTCGGGGTTCGTCGTCGAGCGCGGAGACGGCGCTACGTTCCGCCTGCGGCTTCCGCTGACTCCGGGCCCTGCGCGCAGGGAGGAGGACATCGACGTCCTGCTCGCCGTCTGGGTCGAGATCGGGCTTCGGATCTGGCGAGACATGCGGCCCGACTCGGAGGTGATCGTGCTTTCGGACGAGCCTGCGCTCGAGCTGGCCGTTCCGCCCGCGCTCGCGTCGTAGATCGTCGCACCGGCCCCGCTTTTCCTCCGCGCGGCAATGTCGGCCTTCGCGGGCAGCTCGCGAGCAGCGCAACGGCGAGCGCCGGGGAGGGCTACGGCGTCTCGTCGGGATGGTGGCGCCCGTGGTAGCTCACGAGCGTGCAGAGGAGTCCAGTGAGGGCGACGCCCGGCCCGACCTCACGGAGAAGCCGCGCCTCGTCGGAGCGTTCGACGCCCATGACGAGGCCACCGACGGTGATCCAAACGGCGGACGCGATCGCGGGGAGGAGGAGCACGATCACGGTCCAGTCGTGCCACGGCCGCGCCCGCACCTGCCACACGCCGTAGCTCGCAGAGGCTCCGAAGAGGACGAGGAGGGCGGGGAGGCCTTCCGCGAGGAAGCTCTCGTGCACGGCGAGGACCCACGCGGCGCCGAGGAGCGCCGCGATCGTCAGGTACCGCGGCACTACCTGGTTCGCGAGAAGCGGTGGACTGCCTCGAGGAGTTCCTTCGACTTCCGCTCCGCCGCGCGCGGGTCGCCCGAGGCGAGCGCGTCCGCGACGCAGTGGTTCACGTGCTCGTCGAGGATCCGGTAGGCGAGGCTCTCGAGGGCGGTCGTGACCGCCCCGATCTGCGTCAGGATGTCGACGCAGTAGCGCTCCTCCTCGACCATCCGCTCGATCCCCCTCACCTGACCCTCGATCCGGTGGAGCCGCTTCACGAGCGCCTCGCGCTCGGCTGCATACCCGGGCTTCACGCCGCCTCCCGCGGGCTCCGGAAGCGGCGAAGTCGCAGGGCGTTCAGGACGACGAAGAGGCTCGAGAACGCCATCGCCGCCGCCGCCACGACCGGGCTCAAGACGCCGGCGACGGCAAGCGGGATCGCGGCCACGTTGTAGGCGAACGCCCAGAAGAGGTTCCCCTTGATCGTCGCGAGGACGCGGCGGGCGAGGCGGATCGCGTCCGCGGCCGCCCGCAGGTCGCCGGAGACGAGCGTCACGTCGCTCGCCTCGATCGCGACGTCCGTCCCCGTCCCGATCGCGATCCCGAGGTCGGCCTGGGCGAGGGCGGGAGCGTCGTTGACGCCGTCCCCGACCATCGCGACGACCTCGCCCGCGGACTGGAGCCGTCGGACCTCGGCCGCCTTCGCGCCGGGGAGGACGCCGGCGAGCACGCGCTTGATCCCGACCTCGTCCGCCACCTTGCGGGCCGCGGGCTCGGCGTCGCCGGTCAGGAGAACGGGCTCGAGTCCGAGTGCCTCGAGCTCGGCGACGGCCGCTCGGCTCGTCGGCTTCACCGCATCGTCGACGGCAATGGTCGCGCGCACCTCGCCGTCCCAGCGAACGGCAAGCTCGCCGTCCACGCGACCCACCTCGACGTCGTGGCCGTCGACGAGTCCCGCGACGCCGACACCGGGCCGGTTCACGAACCGCTCGACGGGCGGGAGCAGGCCGAGCTCGGCGCGCGCCGCCGCCGCGACCGCCCGTCCGACCGGGTGCTCGCTCGCTTCCTCGACGGCGCCGGCCAGGCGCAGAACCTCCTCGCGCGTCGCGCCGTTCCTCGGGACGACGTCCACGAGGTGGAGCTTCCCCTCCGTCACGGTGCCCGTCTTGTCGAGGACGGCCGTGGTCACGCGGCGAGTGTGCTCGAGAACCTCCGGCCCGCGGATCAGGATGCCGAGCTGCGCACCGCGACCCGTCCCCACCATGAGCGCGGTCGGCGTTGCCAGTCCGAGCGCGCAGGGGCAGGCGATGATGAGGACGGCGACCGCCGCCGTGAACGCGTCTGTGGCGTCGCCCGTCGCGACGAGCCAGCCGGCGAGCGTCGCGAGCGAGAGCCCGATGACGATCGGGACGAAGACGGCGGAGACGCGATCGGCGAGGCGCTGAACCGGCGCCTTCCCGGCCTGAGCCTCGGTGACGAGACGGGCGATCTGGGCGAGCGCGGTCTCCGAGCCGACCCGCGTCGCCCGGACGACGAGGCGACCCCACGTGTTCACGCTCGCCCCTGCGACCTCGGCGCCCGGCCCGACATCGACCGGGATCGGCTCGCCGGTCAGGACGGACGCGTCGACGGCCGACTCGCCCTCGACGACGACGCCGTCGGTCGCGATCCTCTCGCCCGGCCGGACGAGGAAGAGATCGCCGACGCGCACCGCCTCGATCGGGACGGGGATCTCGCGGCCGTCTCGAAGAAGCCGTGCGTCCTTGGCGCCGAGCTCGAGGAGCGCGCGGATCGCGGCGCCCGAGCGGCGGCGCGCACCGGCCTCGAGCCAGCGGCCGAGGAGGATGAGCGTCGTGATGACGGCAGCGACCTCGAAGTACGTCTCCGCGTCCGGAAGGGCGAGGAGCGCGACGAGCGACCAGGTCCAGGCGGCGATCGTCCCGATCGAGATCAGCGTGTCCATCGTCGCGGCGCCGTGGCGGGCGTTTCGGAGGGCGCCCGCGTGGAACGGCCAGCCGGCACCCCAGACGACGGGCGTCGCGAGCACGAGCGCGGCCCACTCCCACCCGGAGAACCGAAGCGGCGGCAGCATCGAAACCATGACCAGCGGCGCGGTCAGGCCGAGCGCGACGGCGAGCCTTCTTCCGCCTCCGGGGGCGTGCTCGCGCTCGCCGGCCCCGACGGACGCTCCGTACCCCGCGGCCTCGACCGCGCCGACGAGGTCGGCGACCGACGCGCGTCCCGGGTCGTACACCACGCGTGCGCGCTCGGCGGCGAGGTTGACGCTTGCCTCGACGCCGTCCAGCCGGTTGAGCTTCCGCTCGACCCGCGCCACGCAGGAAGCACACGTCATCCCCTCGATCTCGAGGTCGAGCTCCTCACGTTCGGCGACGGTCACTCTGCCTCGTACCCTGCTTCCTCGATCGCGGCTCGGACGGCGGCCTCCTCGACCGCGTCCCCGTCGACGGTCACGATCTTCGTCTCGAGGTCGACGCGGACGTCGGAGACGCCTTCGACGGCGCCGACCTCCGTCTCGACAGCGCGGACGCAGTGCGCACAGGTCTTTCCGAGTACGCGGTACGTCGTCGTGCTCACAGGAGAAATCATACCGATGGGGGGTATACCGGCACACTGCCCCGCGTCGGGTGCGGTATACGATCCTCGACCGTGCGCCTAGCCCTCGTACCGCGGACGACCGAGTTTTACAACCTCTTCGCGCGGGCGGGCGCGAACGCGCTCGAGGCGGCTCGCAAGGCCGAGATCCGGTTCCGCGAGTACCCGAACGCGTCCGTGACGCAGGCGGATGTGAAAGAGATCGAGCACGAGGGCGACCGGATCACGCACGACATCATCCAGCTCCTGAACACGCAGTACGTGACCCCGTTCGACCGCGAGGACATCTACGGGCTCGCGACGGCGACCGACGACGTCGTCGACCTGATCGAGGAGGCATCGGATCTGCTCGAGCTCTACGGGACGGAGTCCGCCACGAAGCACGCCCTCGAGCAGTGCCGGATCCTCGTCGCAGCGGTCGGATGCCTCGAGCGCGCGCTCGCCGACCTGAAGACCATGCGCGTCGTTCAGCCCGCCCTCGTCGAGCTGAAGCGGCTCGAGGACGAGGGCGACCGCGTCGTTCGCGACGCGATCGCCGACCTCTTCCGGGATTCGCGTATCGACCCGTTGATCGTCATTCGTTGGAAGGACATCTATGACGGGCTCGAGAACGCGGTCGACGCCTGCGAGACGGTCGCGAACGTTGTCGCGAACATCGTCGTCAAGAACGCCTAGGCGCTCGTGCAGCTGACGCTCGCCGCCGTCGTCGTCGTCGCGCTCTTCTTCGACTTCACGAACGGCTTCCACGACACGGCGAACTCGATCGCGACGAGCGTCTCGACGCGAGCACTGTCGCCACGATCGGCCGTCCTCTCGGCCGCGGTGCTGAACTTCGCCGGTGCGTTCGTGTCCTTCGAGGTCGCGGCCACGGTCGCGAAGGGGATCGTCGTCCCGGACGCGATCACCCTCGAGGTCG
>JALZFU010000465.1 GCA_030861385.1 Actinomycetota bacterium | reverse complement strand
CTTGGGGAGCGAGCGCCCGAAGGCGTTCGCCAAGCTGGGCGGCCGGCCGCTCCTCGCCGAGAGTCTCGAGCGCCTCGACGACTCCGAGTGGATCGAGGCGATCGTCGCCGTGGCGCCCGTCGGCTGGGAGGAGCCCGTCATCCTCCTCGCCGAGGAGCTCGGCGCCGGCAAGGTCGCGGCTTCGATCCCGGGCGGGGAGACACGCGACGCCTCCGTGCGGGCCGGCCTGGCCGAGGTACCGGTCGACGCGCCCGTCGTTCTCGTCCACGACGCCGCCCGCCCGTTCCTTCCGGCCGACGTCGTCGAGCGCGTGCTCGCGCCGCTCGCGGAAGGCTGGGACGGCGCGGCGGCCGCCCTCCCCATCGCCGATACCGTGAAACGCGCGCCCGGAGGCCGCGTCGTCGAGACGGTCGACCGGTCGCACCTCTACCTCGCCCAGACGCCGCAGGCGTTCGCAGCAGACGTCCTGCGCAGGGCGATCGCCGGCCCGGAGAAGGGCGGAACGGACTGCGCGAGCTACGTCGAGGACGTCGGCGGAAGCGTTCGCCTCGTCCCCGGAGACCCGCGCCTCGTGAAGGTGACGACCGCCGCCGACCTCGCGTTCGTCGAGCAGATCCTCGGGGCGGGGCGATGAGCGAGCTTCGGGTCGGGATCGGCTTCGACGCGCATGCGTTCGGCGGCGTCGCCCCGCTCGTTCTCGGGGGAGTGAGCTTCCCCGGCGAACAGGGGCTCGTGGCGCACTCCGACGGGGACGTCGTCGCGCACGCGCTCACGGACGCGCTCCTCGGGGCAGCGGGCCTCGGCGACCTCGGGGCGCTCTTCCCGTCCGACGACGACTCGCGTGGCGCCTCGTCGCTCGACCTCCTCGCTCGAGCGTGGGGAAGCGCCGAGGCGAGCGGGTTCGAGCTCGTGAACGCCGACTGCATCTTCGTCGGGGAGCGTCCCCGCCTCGCGCCAGTTCGCGACGAGATGCGCGCGCGGCTGGCCGAGGCGCTCGGCGTCGAGCAGGCACGGATCTCGGTCCGCGCGACGACGACCGATCGTCTCGGATTCACAGGCCGCGGCGAGGGCCTCGCGGCACAGGCGGTCGCGCTTCTACGGAAGCGCGACTGACCCACCGCGGACCCGGACGAGACCGTCGGCGGCGAGGGCGGAAACGGTGCCGGCGTCGAGCTCAGCCAGGGCCCGCGGTCGCTCGGCGACGAGCCGGAGCGTGTGTGCTCGCCGCTCCCGAAAGGAGCCCGCGAGCGGGCTCTGGCGCCGGAGCGGCGGAAACCGCCGGCCGCGCGACGGACAGCGCTCGGCGAGTGGACAGGCCTCGCAGCGAGGGACGCGGGCGAGGCAGACCGTCGCGCCGAGGTCGAAGAGGGCCTGGGCGCTCTTCGGGCGGAACCCTGCGCCCGTGCGCGCGAGGACGCGGCGGACGTTCGTGTCGACGGGGAGCACCGCTCGGCCGAACGCGAACGCGGCGATTGCGTCCGCCGTGTAGCGTCCGACGCCGGGGAGCTCGGTGAGGTCGCCCGGCCACCCGTCGGCGGCGACGCGCTGGGCCGCTCGGTGGAGGTTGACGGCGCGTCGGTTGTACCCGAGGCCCTGCCAGGCAACGATCACCTCCGCGAGGGGCGCGGCCGCGAGCGCCTCCGCCTTCGGCCAGCGCTCGAGCCACGCGCGATAGCGCGGCACGACGCGCGATACCTGCGTCTGCTGGAGCATCACCTCGGAGACGAGAATCGCGTACGGGTCGCGAGTCTCGCGCCAGGGGAGTGCTCGCCCGTGCTCGGCGAACCAGGCGAGAAGCAGACTCTCCACGCGCCTAAGCGGCCGGGAGGCTGACGCAGAAGCGGGCGCCCCGCGGCTCGTTTCGCTCGTACCAGGCGGAACCGCCCGCACCTTCCGCGAGGCCCTTGACGATCGCGAGCCCGAGGCCGGTTCCCTCGCCCGGGCGCGCCTGAGTGAAGCTCTCGAACAGGATCGGAACGAACTCGTCCGGGGCCCCGTCGCCCTCGTCCGACACGGAGACGACGACGTGATCGTGCGCCGGGCGGGCGTCGACCCGATACGGCGGCTTCCCGTACGTCCGTGCGTTGTCGAGGTAGTTCACGAGGATCTGCTCGACGTTCACGGCGTTCGCAAGCACGACGCCCGCGCCCTCCACCGTCACGGTCGCCTTGCCGGCGAGCCCGAGCTCGGCGAGGATCCGGCGAGCGACCGGCTCGATCTCGACCGCTTCGACCTCGCCCGTAAGCCTCCCTGCCTCGATCCGCGAGAGCGTCAACACGTCCTCGACGATCCGGTGGAGGCGCGCGCTCTGCGCCTCGATCGTCTCGAGGAACGCGCGCTTGTCCGCGTCCCGCAGCTGCTCCCACCGCCGGACGAGCGTCGTCGCGAAGCCGGTGATCGAAGTCAGCGGCGTTCGCAGCTCGTGCGATGCGATCGCGATGAACCGGCTCTTCAGGTCGGTCGCGCGCTCGAGGTCTTCGTACGCCTCCTTGAGCGCCCGCTCGCTTCGCTTCCGGGGCGTGATGTCGCGGGCGATCATCGAGATCTCGCGGACGCGACCCGCGTCGTCTCGGATCGGCGAGATCGTGATCGACACGTCGATCCTCCGCCCGTCGTTGCAGACGCGCTCGGTCTCGAAGGCGCGAATCGCCTCGCCGGCGAGCACGCGCTCGAGCAGCCGCTCCGCCTCGCCTTCCCGCTCGGGCGGCACGGCCCGATCCATCGTCTGGCCGACCATCTCGGCCGCCGAGAAGCCGAAGAGCTGCTC
>JALZFU010000462.1 GCA_030861385.1 Actinomycetota bacterium | reverse complement strand
CCCCCCGGCCGCGCGCCGCCTGCTCGTCCGGCGACTCCCAGAGCCGCTCGATCTCGTCTGCGAGGTCGGCGCTCACAGGAGCGAGTCGAGGCGGTCGACGGCACGGGCGCACTCGTCCTCCGTCGGCACGAGCGCGAAGCGCACGTAACCGTCGCCTGCCTCGCCGAGGTACGAACCGGGCGTGACGACGACGCCGGCCTCGAGCAGGCGCTCGGCGAAGCCCTCGGACGACTCGCCGTCCGGAACCTCGACCCAGAGATAGATCGTCGCGCGGCTCCCGGCGACGCGAACGTGCTTGCGGGCGAAGAGATCGAGCAGGAGCGCGCGCTTTCGCGCGTAGAGCGCGCGATTTCGCTCCACGTGCTCCTCGTCGTCCCACGCGACGACGGAGGCGCGTTGGACGAACTCCTGGGGAGCGGTGCCGGCGTTCGGGCGAAACGTGCGGAGCGCGGCGACGACCTCGCCGTCGCCCGCGACGAACCCGGACCGGTACCCGGTCATCGAGGAGCGCTTGCTGAGTGAGTTGAAGACCGCGACGCGGGCTCCGGAATCGCGTACCTGGAGCGCCGAAGGAGGAGGTTCGTCGAACCAGAGCTCGCTGTAGGCCTCGTCCGATGCGAGGACGACGTCGTGCTCGGCGGCGAGCGCCGCGAGGGCATCGTAAAAGGAGAGCGGCGCCGTCGCGCCGGTCGGGTTGTTCGGGTAGTTCACCCACACGATCGCCGCTCGACGCCAGGTCTCCTCGTCGAGTGCCTCAAGGTCGGGGAGAAACGCATCCTCCTCTCGGAGGGGGAGACGGACGACGTCGGCGTGCGCGAACGCCGCCCCCCGCTCGGGCACGGGGTAGCCGGGATCCGTCGTCACGACCACGTCTCGACCGCCCCCCGGGTCGACGAGCACTTGCGCGAAGCTGAAGATCGCCTCCTTCGAGCCGAGCGTCGGAATGACCTCGCGCTCGGGGTCGACGGCGACGCGGAAGCGCCGCTCGCACCAACGGGCGATCGCGCTTCGGAGCTCCGGGAGACCGTGCGCGCGCGGGTAACCCTCGGTCGCCGGGAGCGCTTCGGCGAGCGCCCGCTCGATCCGCGGGTCGGTGCGCTCGCGCGGGTCGCCCATCCCGAAGTCGACGAGCTCGACGCCGCGCGCCGCCACGCGCCGTTTCGCCTCGTCCAGGCGGACGAACGGGTAGGTCGTCTGGGCGGCGAGGACGGGGGAGAGGCGCATGCAGCCGGGATCGTAGAGAGTGGCGAGGTGCGGACACGGGTTCGCCTCCCACGAGGGTTCGAGGAGCTCCGGGGCGAGCCGGGCGGCGACGAGTGGCTGGCAGCGCTCCCGCGCCTCGTTCGCGAGGTCGCGGACGCGTGGTCGCTTCGCCTCGAGGAGCCTGTGGAGCCGGCCCACATCGCGTACGTCGTCTCGGTTCGGCTCTCGGACGGCGGCGCCGCGGTGCTCAAGGTGAACTTCCCACATCGTGAGAGCGAGCACGAGGCGGATGCGCTCGCGCATTGGGACGGCGCGGGCGCCGTCCGTCTCTTCGCGCACGACCCGAGTCGGCGTGCGCTCCTCCTCGAGCGGTGCGAGCCGGCGACACGGCTCTGGGAGAGGAGCGAAGAGGAAGCGGTGACCGTCGCCGCGGCGATCCTGCGGAGCCTCGCGCGGCCCCCCTCGGCCTCGGCTCCCTTCCGTCGGCTCGACGACGAAGCCGCTCGCTGGGCGGAGGAGCTTCCGGCTCGCTGGGCGCGGCTCGGCCGCCCGTTCGAGCGGGCGCTCCTCGACGAGGCGACGGCCTTCCTGGCCGCGCCGGCTCCGCCCGAGGAAGCCGTCGTCCTCCACCAGGACCTGCACGGCGGAAACATCCTGCGCGCCGAGCGCGAGCCCTGGCTCGCGATCGACCCGAAGCCGCTCGTGGGGGAGCGGGCGTTCGACACGGCGTCCTTCCTTCGCGATCGGCGCGCCGAGCTCGCCCGCGATCCGGACCCCGCCCGGCGCCTCCGCCGCCGCCTCGATCGCCTGTCCGCCGACCTCGAGCTCGACCGCGAGCGCGTGCGCGGCTGGGGAATCGCGCACGCCCTCGCCTGGGGCGTGACCGAAACGGAGGTCATGCCGATGCACATCGCGTGCGCGCGGTGGCTCGCCCGTGGGAGCAAGTAACAGACTGTTACTTGCTAGCTGGCTCGGTCAGGAAGCGGTGTAGCGCCTCGTACGTCCGCACGAGCTCGCCGATCTCGACGCGCTCGTCACGCTTGTGCGCGTAGCGCGTCGCGCCCGGCCCGAGGTTCACGGCGACGAGGCCCGCGGCCGCGAACTCGGCGACCGGCGTCCACGCCTGCTTCGGCGAGACCGCGAAGCCGCCTGCGTCGCGCAGGCATCCGACGAGCGGGGCGTCACGAACGACCGGGGCCGGGCGCGAGTTCCCGGCGATCCGAACGTCGTCTGCCCCGGCCGCCGCGGCCAGCTCGCGCACGTGCTCCTCGGCGGCGGTGGGCGGCCGATCGGGCGCGTAGCGGAAGTTCAGGACGCACGTCGCCCGGTCGGGAACGACGTTGGTCGCGATCCCGCCCGCGATTTCGGTCGGGCTCGCCACCTCGACGAAGCGGAGCCCCTGGATCTCGACCTCGCGCGCAGGAATGGGTAGGACGCGGGCAAGGCCGGCGACGGCGCGCTCGATCGCGTTCGTCCCCGTCCACGGCCGAGCCGAGTGCGCGCTCTCGCCGCGGAAGACGAGCGTCGCGTTCAGGTTCCCCAGGCAGCCGAGCTGGAGCTCGTTGTCCGTCGGCTCGAGGACGACGACGAGGTCCGCCTCGCGGATCGCCGGGCAGGCTTCGAAGAGCGCGGGGAGCGCGCTCTCCTCCTGCGAGAGCTCCTCACGCGGGAAGAAGAGGAGGCCGAGGTCGACGGCGAGCGGCGTCGGGGCGGCGGCGAGTGTCCGCGCGAGCTCGACCATGACCGCCACGCCGCCCTTCATGTCGCTCGCCCCGAGGCCGTGCACGGACCCGTCGGCGATCCGGCCGGGGAGGTTCCCCTGCGCGGGAACGGTGTCCAGGTGACCGGCGAGGACGGCTAGGCGAGTCTCGGTTCGGCGCTCGCTCAGGTAGAAGAGGGTCGCGTCGTCTCGGTGGACGAGCTGCAGGACGCCCACGGGGACGGCCGCCTCGACCCACGCTGCCGCTCCCGCCTCGCGACGACTCTCGGAAGGGATGTCGACGAGCGCGAGCGCCGTCTCGGCGAGTCGCCGCGCGAGCTCGTCGTCCCTGCGCACGCCGAGAGCCTATTCGCGCGAACCGGTGGGCATAATCCGTGACGAATGCCTCAGCACCTGCCGGATCCCGCCCCGGGCGCCCAGCCGGAGCGCGGGTTCTGCGTCATCGTCCTCCCGCCGGGCGCCGACGCCGAGGACGAGCTCGGGGAGCTCCGCGAGCTCATGCGGACGGCGGGAGTCCAACCGGTCGGCGCGCTCGTCCAGCACCGTCCGGCGCCGGACCCGCGAACCTACGTCGGGAAGGGGAAGCTCGAGGAGCTGAAGCGCCGCGTCACGGATACCGAGGCGGAGACTGCGATCGTCGACGACGACCTCGACCCGAGCCAGCAGCGCCGCCTCGAAGACGCGCTCGACCTGCGGGTCGTCGACCGAACGCAGCTCATCCTCGACATCTTCGCCCAGCACGCGCAGACGGCGGAAGGGAAACTCCAGGTGGAGCTCGCGCAGCTCGAGTACAACCTCCCGCGCATGCGCGGCATGTGGCGCCACCTCGAGCGAACGGGCGGCGGCGTCGGCGCCGGTCGCCGGGGACCGGGCGAGACGCAGCTCGAAACCGACCGACGCCTCGCGCGGAGACGGATTGCGGTTCTGAAGGAGAGGCTCCGGGCGCTCGAGCGTCGTCGCTCGACGCAGCGGAAGTCGCGCCAGGATGCCGCCGTCCCCGTCGTGTCTCTCGCGGGGTACACGAACGCGGGCAAGTCGACGCTTCTGAACGCGCTCACGAACTCGGACGTGACGGTCAACGACCGCCTCTTCGAGACCCTGGACCCAACGACACGCGCCTTCGAGGAGGATGGTCGCCGCTACCTCGTCACGGACACCGTCGGCTTCATCCGCCGGCTGCCGCATCAGCTCGTCGAGGGGTTCGCCGCGACGCTCGAGGAGATGCTCCTCGCCGACCTCGTCCTCCACGTCGTCGACGGCGCCGAAGCGGACGAGCGCCTCGACGAGACCGTCCGTGCGGTCGAGGCCGTCCTCGCCGAGATCGGAGCCGGGACGATCCCGCGCGAGCTCGTGCTGAACAAGGTCGACCTCGTCGACCCGCTCGCCCGTCGGCGGCTCGGCAATCGCTTTCCGGGCGCCGTCCAGATTTCGGCCGCGACCGGAGAAGGCCTCGACGAGCTGCGAGCCCGAATCGCGGAGCGTCTCGCCGACCGCTTCGAGCCCGTCCGCCTGGTCGTCCCGTACGCGGAAGGCCGCGTCCTCACCGACCTCTATGCGCTCGGCGCGCCGATCGAGGAGCGCGCGGACCGCCCCGACGGCGTCTACGTCCTCGCGCGCCTGCCGCGGCACGAGATCGGCCGGTTTGCGCCCTACCTCGTCGTCGAGCGACAAGAAGCCCGAGCCGAGCCCGCGTGATAGAGCTCCCCGTCGTTCGCCTCCACGCCGAGGCGCGCGTCCCCGAGCGCGCCTACAACGGGGACGCCGGGCTCGACCTCGCCGCGTGCGAGCGAGTCGAGCTCGCTCCCGGCGAGCGCGCCGTCGTGGCCACGGGTCTTGCCGTCGCGATTCCAGACGGCTATGCGGGTTTCGTCCAGCCGCGCTCGGGGCTCGCCGCCCGCCGCGGCATCGCGGTGGTGAACTCGCCCGGGCTCATCGATTCGGGGTACCGCGGCGAGATCAAGGTCGTCCTCCTGAACACCGACCGGGAGGAGACGTTCGTCGCGGAAGCGGGTGACCCGATCGCCCAGCTCGTCGTCCTGCCGACGCCCGCCGTCTCCGTCGTCGAGGTCGGCGAGCTCCCCGCGAGCGAGCGAGGCGCCCGGGGGTTCGGCTCGTCCACCGCCGTCCGCCGGTGATCGAGCCGCGTATGCGGGTCTGCGCGATTCTCCGGCGCGGGAATCGGATCCTCCTGATCCGCCAGGAGAAGCACGGCGACACGTACTGGATGCTCCCCGGCGGCGGCGTCCACTACGGCGAGACGCTGACGGACGCCCTCCACCGAGAGCTCGAGGAGGAGTGCGGGATCTCCGAGGACGTCCAGCTCGAGGGCCCCGTCGCCGTCGTCGAGTCCATCTCGCCCGAGCGCGCGCTCCAGCGCAAGCACGTCGTCCATTTGATCTTCGCGGTCCACCTCGCGGACCCGTCGCTCGAGGCGGTCGCCTCCCAGGACGCGGCGGTGCGCGGGCACCGGCTCTTCGGCCCCGAGGAGCTCGTCGACGTCGTCGTCCACCCGCCCATCCAGCGTTTCCTCGCCCGCTGGCAGCCGGGCGACCCGACCGTGTACCTCGGCGCCCTCTGGGCCCGCTGACGATGCCCAAGCGCTTCGTCGGCTCGTTTGCTCAGGAGAAGCGGCCGCCGCGCTCCCGGG
>JALZFU010000448.1 GCA_030861385.1 Actinomycetota bacterium | reverse complement strand
GCCCCCGGGAGCGGGAACGTGAAGATGACACGGCGGTCGAGGTCGAGCGAAGACGAGAACCTCGACGACGAGCGCCGCGTCGTCGATGTCCCCGGCGATCTCGAGGCCTCCCTCGCTCGCGACCGGGCCGCCCGCGCGGCGTTCGAGCGCCTCTCGTACAGCCATCGAAAGGAGTACGTGCAGTGGATCGAGGAGGCCAAGCGGGAGGAGACGCGCCGGCGGCGGATCGAGCGCACCCTCGAGCTCCTCCGCGAAGGACGCGGCGCGGGGTAGCTTCCGAGGAGGCTGCTAGAGCGGCGTCACGTACGCGGCGGTGATGCCGCCGTCGACGACGAACGTGGAACCGGTCACGTACGACGACTCGTCGGATGCCAGGAAGAGCGCGCCCTGCGCGATCTCACGCGCGGTCGCCAGGCGACCCATCGGGAGGTGGACGCGCCGCCGCTCGTATGCGGCCGGGTCGTCCTCGAAGAGGCGCATGAGGAGCGGGGTCTCGACCGGCCCGGGGCAGAGTGCGTTCACGCGCACGCCGCGGCGCGCGAACTCGACCGCGAGCTCGCGACTCAGCGAGAGCACGGCCCCCTTCGAGGCGGTGTACGAGATCTGCGAGGTCGCCGCGCCGAGGAGCGCGACGAAGGAGGCGACGTTCACGACCGAGCCGCCGCCGCCCTCGAGCAGGTGCGGGATGCCGTACTTGCAGCAGAGGTAGACGCCCTTCGCGTTCACGTCCTGGACTCGCTGCCACGCGTCCGGCTCCGTTTCCAGGATCGAACCGTCGTCGGCGGGCATGATCCCCGCGTTGTTGTAGAGGACATCGATCCCGCCGTATCGATCCGCGGTCGCGCGGTACATCGACTGAACGCTTTCGGGCCTCGTGACGTCGGCCTCGAAGAAGAAGGCGTCGGCGCATTCGGTGGCCGTGCGCTCGCCTTCCTCGGCCGAGACGTCGGCGATGCAGAGACGGGCTCCCTCGCTCGAGAAGAGGAGCGCGGCCTCACGGCCGATGCCGCTCGCCGCGCCGGTGATGACGACCACCTTGCCGTCGAGCCTCCTCATCGAGGACGCGGGCGAGTCATCGCTTCTCCGCGCGGTAGCGGCGCGCCTCCTCGACGAGCGTGCGGAAGAGCTCGAAGTCCTCCCCCTGCTCGGGATGCCAGAGGACGCCGAGCGCGAAGCGCCGCCCTGGATCCTCCACGCCCTCGATCGTGCCGTCCTCCGCCCACGCGACGTCGACCAACCCGGAACCGAGACGGCCGACGCCCTGGTGGTGGTGCGACTTCACCGGCGCTCGATTCCCGAGAACGGCACCGAGCCGGCTCTCCGGCTCCACGTCGACGTCGTGATCGCCGAAGACCCCCGGCGTGTGCTTGTGGTTCTCGTGTCCGACGACGTCGGGGAGATGCTGGACGAGGTCGCCGCCGAGCGCCACGTTCATCACCTCCATCCCCCGGCAGACGGCCAGCACTGGCATGTCGCGGCCGAGCGCCGCGCGCATGAGCGCGAGCTCGGCTCGGTCGCGGTCGGGTCGCGTCCCGTTCACGGTCGGATGCGGCTCCGCGCCGTAGAGCGAGGGGTCGAGATCGGAACCGCCCGAGAAGAGGAGGCCGTCGAGCGCGTCGAGCGTCTCGTCGATCGCATCCTCGCTGGGCGGCACGAGGAGCGGTCGCCCTCCGGCACTCGTCACCGCGCTCACGTACGACATCGGCGCGAGCGCCGTCGGAACGTCCCAGACACCCCAGCGCGCCTGCTCCGCGTACGTCGTGATCCCGATCACCGGCTTCACGCCTTGCGAACCGTAGCGGTGGCGCGTGACCGGGGTCGGCGTCCGCGGCCCTCGTTCGAGCAGCTCTCGCGAGCGCTTCGGCGACGAGGCGGGCCGCCCTCGCGGACGGCCCGCGCTGTCACGACGCGCCGACCTCTTCGCGAAGTGCTCCCGCCAGGTCCTCGCCGCTTGCGCGAGCTGCCTGAGCTTCGGGAGGAGCTTCGAGGTCCTGCAGGACCTTTCCAAGGAGGAAGAACGTCGGCGGCCAGAGCCCGACGAAGATCGCGAGCCGCTCGGCGCGCGCCTTCGCGTTGTCGTTCGAGACGGCGGCCGACCGGCCCCAGAGAGAGAGCGCAGCGACGATCGATCCGAACCCGAGCCCGTGCATCAGGTCGCTCGTCAGCCCGAACCGGTGAAGTGCGATCGCAAGCCTCATCTGTACCTCCTGGTAGTTGACCTCGTCCCCGTCCCCGCCGGTCGAAACGCCAAACGCCGACACCGGATCTCGCGAGCGCGCGGCCGGGGGATCCGGTCCTACCCTCGCTCGAACATCCGCTCGCGCTCGTAGCTCGTGACGATGGAGTCGAAGAGCCGCTGCTCCGCCCGCGCGTACGTCAGGTAGTGGTCGACGACGTCGTCTCCGAAGGCCGCCCGCGCGACCGTACCGGACTCGAGCGCTTCGATCGCCTCCCGAAGCGAGCCGGGGAAGCGGTCGGCGTCGGACTCGTACGCGTTTCCCTCTAGCGGCGGCGGGAGCTCGAGCTGGTTCTCGATCCCGTGCAGGCCGGCGGCGAGGAGGGCGGCGAAGCCGAGGTAGGGGTTGACGTCGCCCCCGGGAATCCGTGTCTCCGTCCGGACCGACCCGCCGTGGCCGACGATCCGAAACCCGCACGTCCGGTTGTCGTGGCCCCACGCGAGCGTGGTGGGCGCCCAGCTCCCGGGCGCATAGCGCTTGTACGAGTTCACCGTCGGGGCGACGAAGATCGCGAGCTCGCGCAGGCAGGCGACCTGTCCGGCGAGGTAGCGCCGGAACGTTTCCGACTCGCCCGCGAACGCGTTTTCGCCGTCGCGCCAGAGGCTCGAGTGGATGTGGCACGAGTTCCCGATCCAGGTGTGGTCCGGCTTCGCCATGAACGTGAGCGAGCGACCGTTCAGGTGTGCGATCTCCTTGGCGCCGTTCTTGTAGATCGTGTGGCGGTCGGCCATCGTCACGGCGTCCGCGAAGCGGAAGTTGATCTCGTGCTGGCCCGGCCACGCCTCGCCCTTCGAGTTCTCGACGGGGATCCCGGCCGCGTGCATCCCGTTTCGCATCTGCCGGATGAGCGGCTCGTCGTAGGTCGTCGCGAGGATGTGGTAGTCAAGGATGTAGGGGACGGACGGGGTCAGGTCGCGGTAGCCCTTCGCGTGCGCCTCGGCGTACGTCTCTTGGAAGAGGTAGAACTCGAGCTCCGAGCCGAACATCGGCTCGAACCCGAGCGCGCGCGCCCGCTCGACCTGTCGTCGAAGCACCTGGCGCGGCGAGGGGTTCACGGGGCGGCCGTCGTGCCAGGCGACGTCGCACAGAACGAGCGCGGTCGCCTCGAGCCAGGGGATGCGCCGAAGCGTCGCGAGATCGGGCGCGAG
>JALZFU010000428.1 GCA_030861385.1 Actinomycetota bacterium | reverse complement strand
GACCCGGGCCCGGGAAGCGGCGCCGACGAGCGAGCCCCGGCGAGCGCGCCGGCTCGCGTGGTCTACCGCGATCTTCGCCGCTGCCACAGGCGGCTCGCGCGTCCTCGGCCTCTTGCGGGAGATCCTCGTCCGTCGCTACTTCGGGGTCGAGGGGCCGATCAACACGTTCACGGTCGCCTACCAGGTGCCGAACCTCGTCCGCTCGCTCGTCGCCGACGCCGCGCTCTCGGCCGCGTTCGTACCGGTCTTCAGCGAGCTCCTCGAGAAGAACGAGCGCGTCCGGGCTTGGCGCGTCGCCTCGACGCTCGTCTGGCTCGTCCTGCTCGGACTCGGAGCGCTGACGGCGTTCTTCATCCTCGTCGCCCCGTGGGCGATGCGCCCGTTCGGCTACGAGGGCGACCAGGA
Organism: Actinomycetota bacterium; assembly: GCA_030861385.1. Classification (GTDB taxonomy): domain Bacteria; phylum Actinomycetota; class Thermoleophilia; order Gaiellales; family Gaiellaceae; genus JALZFU01. The sequence continues at coordinate 6,755 of JALZFU010000428.1, read as the reverse complement.
GCAGCTCGTCGTCACGCTCTCGCGGGTCCTCTTCCCGACCGTCGTCCTCCTCGGCCTCACCGGCATCGTCGTCGGAGTCCTGAACTCGTACGAGCACTTCACGGTCCCGGCCATCGCCCCGATCTTCTGGAACCTCGCCGTGATCCTCGCGCTCGTCGTCGGCGTCCCGGCGGCCGAGAGCGAGTCGGCGAAGCTCTACGTCTACGCGGGCGGAATCGTGGCCGGCACCCTCGTCCAGCTTCTGCTTCCCGTCCCCTGGCTTCGCGGTCGTGACGATCGCCTCCGCGTCGCGGTCGACTGGCGCGACCCGGCGGTCCGCCGCGTCTTCGTCCTCATGGTCCCGGTCACGCTCAGCCTCGGCCTCATCAACTTCAACCAGCTGATCAACGCGTTCTTCGCCGCCCGCTACATCGATCCCCAGCTCGCGCCGAGCGCGATCGAGGCCGCGTTTCGGATCTATCTGCTCCCGCAGGGGATGTTCTCGGTCGCGATCGCGACTGTCCTCTTCCCGTCCCTCTCCCGTCTCGCCGCGCGCAACGACGTCGCGGGCTTCCGCACGACGGTCGCTCTCGGCGTCCGCCAGATCGGGTTCCTGCTCGTCCCCGCGAGCGCGGTCACGGCCGTGCTCGCCGTTCCGATCGTGCGCCTCCTCTACGAGCGCGGCGCCTTCGGCCCTGCGGAGACGGACGTCGTCGGCCACGCGCTCGCCGCGTTCGCCGCCGGCCTCACGTTCAACGGGGTGATGCTGATGCTGAACCGCGCCTTCTTCAGCCTCCAGTCGCCCTGGGTCCCCACCTGGGTCGCACTCGGAAACCTCGCGTTCCAGGTCGCGCTGAACGGCGCGCTCTACCGCGTCGGCGTGTGGGGAATACCGCTCGCGACCTCCCTCGTCAACATCGCCGGCACGACGGCGCTTCTCCTCCTGCTCCGGCGGCGCATCGGTCGGATCGAGGGGCGCCGGACGCTTGCTTCGTACGCGCAGACGACGCTCGCGTCGGCGCTCGCCGCCGCGGTCGCATTCGCCACCTGGTACGCGCTGGACGATGGGCTCGGGCGCTCGCTGGGCGCGCAGGTCGTCTCCGTCGGAGGCTCGCTCGCGGTCGCGCTCGGGGTCTTCCTCGTGGCCGCCCGTATCCTTCGCATCCCCGAGCTCGACGCCCTCCTCTCGCTCGTCCGCCGCCCCCGCACGGAATGACGCTCGACCGGATCCGCAACTTCTCGATCGTCGCGCACATCGACCACGGCAAGTCGACGCTCGCCGACCGCATCCTCGAGGTGACGAGGACGCTCTCCGGGAGGGAGATGCGCGAGCAGGTGCTCGACTCGATGGAGCTCGAGCGCGAGCGCGGGATCACGATCAAGGCACAGGCCGTGCGCGTCGCCTGGAAGGGCCACCAGCTGAACCTGATCGACACCCCGGGGCACGTCGACTTCACGTACGAGGTCTCGCGCGCGCTGCAGGCGTGCGAGGGCGCCCTCCTCGTCGTGGACGCAGCGCAGGGGGTCCAGGCCCAGACGCTCGCGAACGCGTATCTCGCGCTCGAGAACGACCTCGAGATCGTCCCGGTCGTGAACAAGATCGACCTCCCGCAGGCCGATCCCGACGCGGCCGCGGCCGAGCTCGCCGAGCTCGTCGGCGAGGAGGCGAGCCGCGTGCTTCGCATCTCGGCGAAGACGGGCGAGGGCATCGAGGGCGTGCTCGACGCGATCGTCGAGCGAATCGCGCCTCCGCGCGGCGACCCCGGCGCCCCGCCGCGGGCGCTCGTCTTCGACTCGGCCTACGACCAGTACCGCGGGGTCGTCGCGTTCGTCCGCATGGTCGACGGGGGATTCGCACCGCGGGAGCCCGTGCGGGCGATCGCGACCGGGACGCGCTTCGAGGCGGAGGAGCTCGGGTTCTTCTCGCCCGTCCGCCGCGCCACCGGCTCGCTTATCGCGGGGGAGGTGGGCTACGTGATCACCGGCCTCAAGGATGTGAGCCGCCTGCGGGTCGGTGACACGCTGACGAGCGAGCGGCGCCCCGCGACTCAGCCGCTTCCCGGGTACAAGGAGGTCAAGCCGACCGTCTTCGCCGGCCTCTTCCCGACCGACTCCGACGACTACCCCGAGCTCCGCGACGCGCTCGACAAGTTGAAGCTGAACGACGCTTCCCTCTCGTACGAGCCGGAGACCTCGCAGGCGCTCGGCTTCGGGTTTCGCTGCGGCTTCCTCGGCCTCCTCCACATGGAGATCGTGCGCGAACGGCTCGAGCGCGAATTCGATCTCGACCTTCTCGTGACGGCGCCCAACGTCGCCTACCGGGCGACGACCAAGAGCGGGGAGGAGGTCGAGGTGCACAACCCGGCTGACTTCCCGCCCGACGCCGAGCGGGTCGAGGAGCCGTACATCCGGGCGACGACGATCGTTCCCAAAGAGCACGTCGGCGCCGTGATGGAGCTGAACGCGGAGCGGCGCGGGCGCTTCCACCACATGGAGTACCTGAGCGAGGATCGCGTCCTCGTCGCGTACGACCTGCCACTCGGGGAGGTCGTCTACGACTACTACGACCAGCTGAAGTCGCGGACGAAGGGCTACGCGAGCTTCGATTACGACGTGATCGGGTTCCGGGAGGGCGACCTCGTCAGGGTCGACATCCTGCTCGCCGGGGACCCGGTGGACGCGCTCTCGATCGTCGTCGCGCGGCCGGCGGCGTACGGGCGCGGGAAGGCGCTCGTCGAGCGCCTGCGCGAGGAGATCCCGCGGCAACTCTTCGACGTACCCGTCCAGGCGGCGATCGGCTCGCGCGTCATCGCGCGCGAGACGATCAAGGCGCGACGCAAGGACGTCCTCGCGAAGTGCTACGGCGGCGACATCACGCGCAAGCGAAAGCTGATCGAGCGACAGAAGAAGGGGAAGCGGCGAATGAAGCAGGTCGGCACGGTCGAGGTCCCGCAGGAGGCGTTCCTCGCCGTCCTCGGCCTGGACGGCGAGCGTCGATGACCGGCGTTCGCCACCTGTACGTCCATCTGCCGTTCTGCGCGCATCGCTGCGGCTACTGCGACTTCGTGACGCTCGTCGGGCGCGAGGGTTCGCACGCCGCCTACGTCGACGCGCTCCTGCGAGAGCTCGACCTCGAGCGCGAGCTCCTCGCCGACCGGCTCGAGACCGTCTTCCTCGGCGGCGGAACGCCGACCTTCACCGAGACGCGGGTGCTCGAGCACCTCCTCGCGGCGCTCCCGCCCGCGGACGAGCTGACAGTCGAGGCGAATCCCGAGACGGTGACGCCCGGGCTCGCTTCGCTCCTTCGGAACGCGGGAGTGACGCGCCTCTCGCTCGGGGCTCAGAGCTTTCGGCCGCACCTCCTCGCCGTGCTCGAACGGCGGGCGGGTCCCGACGTCGTCCGGCGGGCCTACTATGCTCTCCGAGATGCCTCTTTTGACAACATTTCCCTCGACCTCCTCTACGGAATCCCGGGCCAGAGAGGCTCCGATCTCGAGGCGGACCTCGCGGACGCCGTCCTGCTCGCCCCCGACCACATCTCGTACTACGAGCTCGAGGCGAAGCCCGGGACGCGGTTCACCTACGCCCACGGAGAGGAGCTCGCCCGCCAAGCCGTCGCGATGGAGCCGTACTTCGAGCGCGTCGTCGAGGCGCTCGTCGCCGCCGGCTACCGATGGTACGAGACGGCCAACTTCTGCCGCGCGGGACGGGAGGCGCGACACAACCTCGCCTACTGGCTCGGGCGCGACTACCTCGGAGTCGGTATCGGCGCTGTCTCGACGGTGAGCGGGCGCCGCTGGCAGAACACGCGGAGTCTCGCCGGGTACGTCCGTGCGCTTCGCGACGGGAGGGGGCCCGCGCGCGAGTACGAGGAGCTGGACGAGCCGACGCGGCTGCGCGAGCGGCTCATGCTCGGTCTCCGGCTGGATCAGCCGGTCCCTCTCGCGGACGTTGCGACCGCCCTCGACGCCGCCGCGCTCCAACGCCTCACGGCGCTCGGGCTCGCGGCGCGCCGCGGGAACGGCCTCGTCCTCACGTCGCGGGGGCGCTTCCTGGGCGGCGCCGTGACCGCCGAGCTCCTGGCCTGATCGGGAGCGGGGAGGAAAATCCGGCGAGCTACGCTTCGCTCGGAACGATGGAAGACACCCGCGCTTCGACGCTCACGCTCCGCCAGGAGGAGATCTTGGCGCGCGTCGTCGAGAGCCACGTGGCGACGGGCACGCCCGTCGGCTCGAAGACGCTCGTCGAGCGAGAGCAGGTCGCCGCGTCGCCCTCGACCGTCCGCTACGAGCTGGCCGTTCTCGAGGAGCAGGGCCTCCTCACGCACCCGCATACCTCTGCCGGCCGCGTTCCGACCGACCTCGGGTACCGCTACTACGTCGACCGTCTCCTCGAGCGCCTGGGGCCGCGCCGGTCCGGGCTCCAGCTCGACCTCTCCGAGGCGACGAACGAGGTCGACGCCGCGCTTCGAGCGACGACCGACGCCCTCGCCCAGGTCACGCATCTCCTCGCACTCGTCTCGGCGCCCCCGCTCGAGACGACGGTGATCCGCCACGTCGAGCTCCTCGTCCTCCAGCCGCAGCTCGTCATGGTCGTCGTGATTACCTCGACGGGAGGCGTGACGAAGCGAATCTTCGCCTTCTCCGAGCCCGTCGATTCCGGTCTTGCCGACTGGGCTCGCGAGTATCTGAACGAGCGGGTCGCCGGCCTTCGGCTCGGCGCACGTCTCCTGCGCGTTCGCTTCGAGGAGGCGGGCCTCACGCAACGGGAGCGCGACTTCCTGGCCGAGATCGCGCCCGCGTTCACGGAACTCGTCGAGGCAGGAGAGGGCAGCCTGTACGTCGGCGGTGCGGCGGGCGTCCTCGACGAGTTCCGAGTGGAGGACCTGCGCGGCTATCGCCGACTCCTCGAGATCCTCGAGCAGCGCGCGAAGCTGCTCGAGCTCCTGCGCGCGAATCTCGCCTCGAAGCAGCCGTTCGTCCGGGTCGGCTCGGAGTTCGGCGACCCCGACCTGCGGAGCGTCTCCCTCGTCGCCGCTCCCTACGGCCTCCGGCACCGGAATCTCGGGACGGTCAGCCTGCTCGGCCCGACCCGCATGGACTACGTGAAGGCGATCGATGCCGTCCGCTCGGCCGCGCACGAGCTCTCGCTCTTCGTCGAGGAGGTCTACGAGGACTAGCAGGGCCCCGGCCGGACCGTGGTTTCGACCGTCGGCGCTCTCCGCCCCGATGGTGCGTCCCTCGGTCGTCGGCGGCAGCGAGAAGGCGAAGTAACCTAGGATCGTGGCTGCCGTCAAGCGCGACTATTACGACGTCCTCGGCGTCTCGCCCTCCGCCGACGAGAAGGAGATCAAGCGCGCCTTCCGCCGGCTGGCGCGCGACCTCCACCCCGACGTCTCGGACCATCCGGATGCGGAAGAGCGCTTCCGTGAGGCGGCGGAGGCCTACGAGGTCCTCTCGAAACGGGAGACGCGCGAGCTCTACGACCGGTACGGCCACGAGGGCCTTCGGACGGGTGGTTTCCGGCCGACGGACTTCGACTTCACGAGCCTCGGCGACATCTTCTCGGTCTTCTTCGGCGAGGACTTGTTCGGCGGGACCGGCGGGCGGAGGCGCGGCCGGGGCCGCGACATCGTCGCCGAAGTCGAGATCGAGCTCGTGGAGGCCGCGGAGGGGGTGACGAAGGACGTGCCCTTCCCGGTGACGGTCCCGTGTCGCGAGTGCGGCGGTTCGGGGACCGAGCCCGGCACCCACCCCGAGACGTGCCCGCGGTGTCGAGGATCGGGGCGCCTGCAATCGGTCTCGTCATCCGTTTTCGGCCAGTTCGAACCCAGCCGTGCGCCGAGTGCGGCGGGACCGGGGAGCTCATCCGGACGCCGTGTCGACGCTGCGGCGGCGCCGGACGCGTCACCGAGGAGAGGACGATCGAGGTCGACATCCCACCGGGCATCCACGACGGCCAGCGGATTCGCCTGAGCGGAGAGGGTCACGCAGGCGTGCTCGGCGGGCGCGCGGGCGACCTGTACGTCGCCGTCCACGTTCTTCCCGACCCACGGTTCGTGCGCGACGGACACGACGTCGTCTCGACGGTCGACCTCACGATGACCGAGGCCGCGCTCGGTGCCCGCATCAGCGTGGCGACGCTCGACGGCGACGTCGAGCTCGAGTTCAAGCCCGGGACGCAGCCAGGCGAGATCCACGTCCTTCGCGGGAAGGGCTTGCCGGTCCTCCAGGGGTTCGGGCGCGGCGACCAGCGGGTGCTCGTCAACGTCGCCATCCCGCGCCAGCTCTCGCCCGAGCAGCGCCGAATCCTCGAGGAGTTCGAGCGAAGCGCCCACAAGGGCAACTACCGTCCCGACGAGGGCTTCTTCGAGAAGCTCCGCTCGGCTTTCCGCTGACGGCGAGCGGCCTACGGCGCGTCTGCGTGCCGCTTGCGGCGGCGCGCGCGGAGGAAGGGCGCGCGCGGATGCTCGAGCTCTTCCCCGAGGGCTTCGAGGAGGCCTCGCTTCGCGACGGGGCCGTCGAGCTTCGCGCGTACACCGACGCGGGCGGCGAGGACCGCGCGCGGCGAGCGTTCCCGCGCGTGCGTTCGGAGGCGATCGCGGCCGGGTGGGAGGGGGCGTGGAGGCGCTTCCACCGGCCCGTCCGCGTCGGGCCTCTCTGGATCGGACCCCCGTGGGAGGGGGCGGACGAGGGCGCGCTCGCGGTGGTCATCGACCCCGGCCGCGCGTTCGGCACGGGCGCGCATCCGACGACGCGCCTCTGCCTCGAGCTCCT
>JALZFU010000427.1 GCA_030861385.1 Actinomycetota bacterium | reverse complement strand
GGCCCGAGTCGAGCCGCGCCTTTGTGACTCCGAACGAGTCCTGCGCGCTCGTCGCGAGCGCGTGAACGGCGACGTCCGCCTCGACGTGCGCGACCCCGGGAAGACGCGCCAGCCTGAAGACCCCCGCCTTCGTGACCTCGGCGGCGAAGGCGTCCACGAGGGAGAAGCGCCGTGTCGTCTTGAACCCGCCTGCGCGGGCGGCGAGGTCGCGCACCCGCTCCGCGGTCGCGGAGCCGTGAAGCGTGACGATCACGTCGACGACATCGGTCGCCGTTCTGCCGGCGAGCCGCCGTTCCAGCCCGTCGAAGATCTTGTCGCCGTCGCGGTCATCCGAGCGCGGAAGCGCAAGCGCTGCATCGGGAAGGGCGACGAGCACGAACGCCGCCGCCGCCACGGCGGCCATCAGCACACGAATCGACATCGACCCCTTTCCCGACGGGCGCTTTCGGCGGTTGCCCAGGGTACCACCGTCTCCGCCCGCTCCCCGCATTCGTCCTTTCTTCGTCAAAGGAGGAGCGCGTCTGAATAGCCCGTCTTCAAAGCGAGAACGAACGCACGTCTCGGCGCGCCGCGCGTCTACGAAGGCCGGGGCTACGATGAGTCGGTGAGCCAACCGCAGCCGTACGACCCCTACGCGCCGTCCGAGCCCGACTACGAGCTCCGCCACTACGAGCCGATCCAGCCGCGCGGCGGCGCGCGTGAGGTCGGGCGGAAGCTCTGGGCGCCGATCGCCGCTCTCGGCGTCCTCGTCTGGAAGGCGAAGGCGCTCGTCCTCGCCGCCTTCAAGCTCAAGATCTTCGCCACCTCTGCGTCGATGCTCGTCTCTGTCGCCGCGTACGCCTGGATCTGGGGCTGGCGGTTCGCGGTCGGGTTCGTCCTCCTGCTCCTCGTCCACGAGATGGGCCACGTTCTCGAGCTCCGCCGCCAGGGGGTGCCGGCGTCGGCGCCGCTCTTCATCCCCTTCCTCGGCGCCGTCGTCGGCCTGAAGCAGATGCCGAGGGACGCCTGGCGCGAGGCGCGTGTCGCGCTCGCGGGACCGATCCTCGGGAGCATCGGCGCCGCGGGCGTCTGGGCGGCCGGAGCGACCCTCGATTCCGACCTCCTCGTCGCGCTTGCGTTCACGGGATTCCTCCTGAACCTCTTCAACCTTCTTCCGATCGTCCCGCTGGACGGGGGGCGGGCTGTGGCGGCGATCCACCCGGCGCTCTGGGCGGCCGGGCTCGCGGGCCTGGTTGTCCTGACCCTCCTCGCGCCAAACCCGATCCTGATCCTCATCCTCGTGCTCGGTGGGCTCGAGCTCTGGCGACGCTGGCGCGACCGAACCCGTGCCGGCGACTACTATCGCGTGACGCCGTGGCAGCGCGTCGCGACCGGAGTCGTGTACGTCGGCCTCGCGGCGCTCCTCGCCCTCGCGATGAGCGGAACGCACCTCGAGCGCAACCTCTAGACGGGTTCGGCGTGGACGACCGCGAGCTCCTCGAGAGCCACGACGGCGATCGCAACCGGGTCGCCCGAATCGCGCGCGAGTTCGCGGAAGGGTTCTCGGTCGTCGCGCAGATCCCGAACCCGACCGTGTCGATGTTCGGATCGGCGCGCGTCCGCGAGGGCCACCCCGCGTACGAAGCCGCACGCGACGTAGCGCGCCGGTTCGCCGCGGCGGGCTGGTCGGTCGTCACCGGCGGCGGCCCCGGCTGCATGGAGGCCGCGAATCGGGGCGCGAAGGAGGGCGGCGGCATCTCGGTCGGCTTCAACATCGACTTGCCTCACGAGCAGTACGCGAACCCCTACCTCGACGTCGCGCTCACCTTCCGCCACTTCTACACGCGCAAGGTGATGTTCGTCCGCTCCGCCGAAGCCTTCGTCATCTTCCCCGGAGGGTTCGGGACGCTCGACGAGATGTTCGAGGCGCTCACGCTCATCCAGACCGGGAAGATCGTCGACTTCCCCGTCGTCCTTTTCGACTCGGGGTACTGGGGCGGCCTCCTCACCTGGATCCGGGAGCGGACGCTGGCCGAGCGAATGGTGACCCCCGACGACCTCGAGCTCCTCCACGTGACGGACGACCCTGCCGACGCGGTCGCGTTCGTCATGCGCCGGAACGAGCTCAGGACGGGCGAGACGCCCGCGGATCCCGTTAAGGCCGACGCCCAGTAGCTCGCTCGACGACGCTCCACGCGCTCGGGAGAAGCGCGCCTGCGAGGTAGAGCTTCAGGACGTCGCCGACCACGAACGGATAAAGACCGGCCTCGAGGGTCTGCTTGAAGCCGGTGTCGAGCTCGGCGGCGAGCCAGGGAAGCCCAATCGCGTAGATGAGGACGTTCCCGGTCAGCATCGCGGCGACCGCCGAGGAGAGCCGCCGGTCCCAGCGCCGCTCGGCGAGATAGCCGACGAGCGCGGCCGCGACGACGAAGCCGATCAGGTACCCGCCCGTGGCGCCGAGGAAGTAGTCGAGGCCGTGGTGGCGGTCCTGGTAGACCGGCGCACCGAGGAGCCCGACGCTCACGTAGAGGGCGAGGCTCGCAAGGCCGCGAACGGCGCCGAGCGAGGCGCCGACGAGAAGCACCGCGAACGTCTGGCCGGTGATCGGGACGGGCCAGCGCTCGATCGTGATCTGCGCGGCGAGGGCTACGAGCGCGGCACCGGCGGCGACGGGGAGGACGTCGGTGACGACGCCCGTCCGGGGCCAGACGGCGAGGCGAAGCGTCGCGGCGTTCGGGTTCACGGCGCGCGATCCTAACCGGTGGGCGGCCGACCTATCATCACGGCGTGAGGCTCCGGGACCTCCCGTCCGTCGACTCGCTCCTCGCTGACGAGCGCGTGCAAACGCTCGCCGAGCGGCACGGGCGAGACCTTGTCCTCGTGGCTGCCAGGGCCGCCCTCGCTCGCGCGCGCGAGGAGATCCGCGCCGGCTTCGACCCGGGCGACCTCAGTGACCGTGTCGGTTCGGAAGTCGAGGCGCGCGCGGCGCCGCAGCTTCGCCGCGTCCTGAACGCGACCGGGGTCGTCATCCACACGAACCTCGGGCGGGCGCCGCTCGCGGACGAGGCGCTCGCTCGCGTGCACGAGGTGGCCCGCGGCTACTCGAACCTCGAGTACGACCTCGCCGAGGGAGCCCGCGGATCCCGGCAGGACCACCTCGCGGGAGCGATCCGCGATCTCACCGGCGCCGAGGCCTCGCTCGTCGTGAACAACAACGCCGGCGCGGTCCTCCTCGCACTCGCGGCGCTCGCCGAGGGGCGCGAGGTTCTCGTCTCGCGCGGCGAGCTGGTCGAGATCGGGGACGGCTTCCGGATCCCGGACGTGCTGGCGCGCTCGGGCGCGCGGCTCGTCGAGGTCGGCACGACGAATCGGACGCGGGTCGGAGACTACGAACGCGCCGTCGCGAGCGAGACCGCCCTCCTCCTCCGCGTCCACCAATCGAACTTCCGGGTCGTCGGGTTCGCCGAGCGCCCAGGCCTCCCCGAGCTCGCTCGCCTCGCCGAGCGACGCGCGCTCGTGCTCGTCGACGACCTCGGCTCGGGAGCGCTCGCACCGATCGCCGACGAGCCGACCCCTCGCGAGAGCATCGACGCGGGCGCGCACCTGGTTACGTTCTCGGGCGACAAGCTGCTCGGTGGGCCGCAGGCGGGGATCGTCGCGGGCCGAGCCGACCTCGTCGAGCGCCTTCGGCGCCACCCCCTCCAGCGTGCACTCCGAGCCGACAAGCTCTCGCTCGCCGCCCTCGAGGGGACGCTCGCCGCGCTTCGCTCGAGCCCGACGGCGGTTCCGGTCGCCCGCCTCCTAGCGGAGCCGGCGGAGGCCGTCCGGGTGCGCGCGGAGCGGCTCGCCGAGCTCACGAGCGGGGTGGTGGAGCGAACGACGGCACGTGCGGGCGGCGGCGCGCTTCCGCTCCTCGAGATCGCGAGCTACGCGTGCGCGCTCCCCGAGGAGCTCGCCGCCCCCCTCCGTGGGAGAGACCCGCCCGTCGTCGGCATCGTCCGCGATGGCCGCCTCCTCCTCGACTGCCGGACGCTCACGAGCAGCGAGATCGACGAGGCGGCCGCAGCCGTCCGCGCATGCCGCTCACCGTAGGCACCGCGGGTCACATCGACCACGGGAAGACGTGGCTCGTCCGTGCTCTGACCGGGAAGGACACCGACCGCCTCCCCGAGGAGCGCAAGCGCGGGATCTCGATCGATCTCGGCTATGCGCCACTCGAGCTCCCGGACGGCCAGCGCCTCTCGCTCGTCGACGTCCCCGGGCACGAGCGGTTCGTGCGGAACATGGTCGCCGGAGCAACGGGGATCGACCTCTTCCTGCTCGTCGTCGACGCGGCCGAGGGCGCCCGGCCGCAGACGCACGAGCACCTCGCGATCGTCCGCCTCCTCGGGATCCGGCACGGCGTCGTCGCCGTCACCAAGGTCGACGCGATCGACGCTGAGATCCGCGAGCTCGCGCTCGCGGAGGCCCGCGAACTGGTCCCGGGGGCGCCGGTGATCGCAACGAGCGCGCGGACCGGCGAGGGCCTCGACGAGCTTCGGGCGGCGCTCGCCCACGCGGCTGAACGCGCTCCCGAGCGGCCCCGAGAGGGTGCGACCCGCCTCTTCGTCGACCGCGCCTTCACGCTCCACGGCATCGGGACCGTCGCGACCGGGACGCTGTGGTCGGGATCGATCGGCGAGGGGGACGTTCTCGTGGCGGAGCCGCGCGGGCGCGAGGTCCGCGTGCGAAGCGTCCAGGTGCACGACCGGACGGTCGAGCGCGCGGAGGCCGGTCAGCGGGTCGCCGTCGCCCTCCCCGGCGTCGAGAGACGGGAGCTCGGCCGCGGCGACGCTCTCGTCGAGCCGGCGGCGTACCCGGTGAGCTACCGCCTCGACGTCGCGCTCGCGGAGCTCGACGACGTCCCCGAGGGCGCCCGGCTCCACGTCCACCACGGGACGGGCGAGCACTTCGGGCGGGTCGTCCGCGCGGGCGCTCACTATGCGCAGCTTCGGCTCGCGTCACCCGCGGTCGCAGCGCGGGGCGACCGGGTCATCCTCCGCGAGAAGACGACGCTCGGCGGGGGAATCGTCCTCGACCCCGCCCCACCGCGCCACGCCAAGCGCGAGCGGTTCGAGCTCCTGGAGCGCGGTGACGTCGCGGCGCTCGTGCACGCGCCGGTTCCGCTCGCGGCCATCCGCCACCTGGGAGAGCCGAACGGTCTCGAGCGCGCGGGAGAATGGGTCTTCTCCCGACGCTGGCTCGAGGAGCTCGACGCGAATCTCCGCGCACGCCTCTCGGCCGCCGACCCGCTCGATCCGGGGGTCGCACCCCCGCCGGAGCCGTGGGCGCGCGACGTCCTGCCGCTTCTCGGGCTCGAGCGCCGCGGCGCTCGCATCTACCTCCCTGGGGCTGCTCCCTCGCTCGGAGGCCGAGCCGATGCGGCCGAACGGCTCGCGCGGGAGCTGGATGCAGCGGGTTTCGAGCCGGTCAAGGTCGACGACAAGGCGCTCGCGGCGTACCTCGAGCGCGACGGCAAGCTTGTCCGGCTTGCGGACGGCCTCGCCGTCGGAGCCGCCGCATACGAGGAGGCGAAACGGCTGGTCGTCGAGGAGTGCCAGGCCACGGGATCCATCAAGCTGGCGCGGTTCCGCGACCTCCTCGGTACCGGCCGCCGTCCCGCTCAACTTCTTCTCGAGCGTCTCGACGCCGACGGGGTGACGCGGCGCGTCGGCGACGAGCGAGTTCTGCGACGCCGTGTCGCGGTCACCTAGAAAGGGCGGAGGGCGGGCCTGCCGCTGGCCCGCCCTCCTGCTTCTCGTCGAGCCCCCGCCGCATCGGGGCCCGAACCGTGAGCAACAGTGCCGCTATGGACGAGTATCCGGCAGGCGCGGCACTTGATTCCATGCCTCGTCCGGTGGTTCATCGCCGTACTTCACTTCACCCTTCCGGGTGGCGCGAGAGCGACGCCGATCGACCATGCTGACCCTTGCCGGGGCTGTGAGGGGCGTTACCCGGTCAAGCGGTAACCGTAGGAGGCCGCAGCCTACGGACCCGCGCGGGGGGCGGCGCCAGCCGCCCCCTTTTCTTTGCCTTGCTAGCGGCGGCGCTCGACGGCCAGACGGACGGTTTCGGATCGCGAGGGGGGAGCGCGAGAGAACGCTGGTACGGTGAGGATGGAGCGGCCCGGGCCCGGTGGCCCAGCCGGTCTTCAAAACCGGTGAGGCGTGGCAGCCCCACGCTGGGTAGGTTCGACTCCTGCGCAGCTCCGCTAGAGAAAGGCCTGCATAGCAGTCCTTTGCGTGTCCGCGTCGTAGCCTGCTCAGCTAACGGAACGCGACCTTGGTACTGGATTTGGTACCGGTTTCAGCGCGCCTCAGCGGATCTCACCGCATCTCACCGCGCCCGAAGCGGATCCGAAGCCTCCCGTT
>JALZFU010000403.1 GCA_030861385.1 Actinomycetota bacterium | reverse complement strand
GCCCCCGTCGCAGCGACCGTACCGCCGCGCCCTCGTCGCCGAGCTCGTGCGGCGCGCCGTCCTCGCGGCGGCCGGGAGGGTGCGATGAGCCGCCGAATCGCCGTCGAGCTGAACGGCCGGCGATACGAGAGCGAGGTCGAGGAGCGCACCCTCCTCTCGGACTTCATACGCCACGACGCAGGCCTGACCGGGACGAACGTCGGGTGCGAGCACGGAGTCTGCGGCGCGTGCACCGTGCAGCTCGACGGCGACCCCGTCCGCTCGTGCCTCATGCTCGCGGTGCAGGCGAACGGCCACGCCGTCCGGACGGTCGAGGACCTCGCGAGCGACGGTGTGCTCCACCCGCTCCAGCAGGCGTTCCACGAGGCGCACGCGCTCCAGTGCGGCTTCTGCACGCCGGGCTTCCTGATGTCGCTCGAGGCGTTCCTTCGCGAGCGGCGCGATCCGAGCGACGACGAGATCCGCGAGGCGCTCGCAGGGAACCTCTGCCGCTGCACGGGCTACCTCGGGATCGTGGAGGCCGTGACGCTCGCCGCCGAGCGGATGCGTGGCCCCGAACGGACGTCCTAGCCGACCGCGGCGACGATCTCGTCCGAGAGGCTCGCGAAGGCGCTCAGGAACTCCGTCCGCTCACGCCTGAAGCGCTCCGCCATCGCTCGGTACTCGTCGGCGCGCCCCTGCGCCTCGTAGAGGCGACGGGGCTGGAGGACGTCGAGGTCCTCGCGGTCGATCCCCGGGACGTCGGCCGCGACGAGGTAGCCGAACTCGGGGTCGCGCTCCCACGAGACCGTCCCCTCGGCGATCGCCTTCACGATCGCAGAGGAGTGCGCGATCCGCACCTTCTTCGCCCGCTCGTCGCCGACCTTGCCGCCGACGCTGCCCGTGTTCAGCAGGTAGACCTCGAGCGGGTTGTCCTCGAGGAGCTCGAGGAAGCGGTTCCCCTGCAGGTCGTGCGGGAGCGGGAAGAACGGGTTCGTCCCCGGGACGCGCAGGAACTTGCCCTCCTCGGCGGCGCCGCCCGCGCTCGTCCCCGTCGTCTCGCCGAGCATGAAGAAGGCTGCCGCCTGCGGGCCCTCGAGCTTCGCGACCGCCGGGATGACGTTCTCGTTTCGGTTCAGGACGAGCAGGAAGTGCGCTTCGTCGATCGCCCTCGTGGCGGCTGACTCGATGACCTCGAACGGGAACGTCGCCCGACCGTTCTTCGTGTACGAGGTGTCGAAGAAGTCGACCTCGTCGCCCGTCTGCGAGACGTTCTCGAGGTACGAGCGCGGCTGCGTGACCGCCCCGTAGATGGTCGGCTCGTCCTCGGGGCTCAGGGCGAACGTCTTCGCGAAGCAGCCGTTCTCGGTCGCGTAGACCTTCCCGTCCGGCATCCACGCGACGAAGTCGTCCTGGACGGGAAGCGACCCGTTCTGCCGCGTGAACGTCGTCGTCGTCTTCCCCGTCCCGGAAAGACCGACGATCATGGCGACGCGATCGCCGCGCTCGGTCGGAATGACCTTGCAGCCCGCGTGGAGCGGCAGCCCGCCCTGGTCGTAGACGAGCTTGTTCCACATCCTGAGGATCCCCTTCTTCGACTCGCCGAAGTAGTCCGAGTTGAAGACGCGGTTCACCCCGAGCTCGAGGTCGACGATGATGAGCCGGTCTTCCGGCCAGCCGGGCGCCTCGAGGTTCGGCGTGTAAATCACGGTCAGCTCGGGCTCGAACGTGTCGCGGTCCTCAACCGGGAACCAGAGCTCCTGCTGCATCCCGGCGACGTTCGCGTTCGCGGCCTCGATGTAGAGCCGGACGGGGACGCGAAACTCCGGCTGGGCACCCAGGTAGCCGTCGACGACGACCATCTCCTGCTCGGCGATGTAAGCGTCCTGGCGGTCCGCCCACTCCGTCGCCTCCTCGCGCGAGATGGCCCGCGGGACGCCCGGGTCGGGGTCGTCGGAGACGACGAAGGTCGATGGGGTCGAGCGCGCGAGGACCCTCGTCTGGACGTTCAGGTTCCCGTAGCGCGTCCAGCGCGCGTTCGGCATCTTCGCCGCGAGCTGCTGCAGCTCCTCGGGACTCGGGTTGTCGTGGACGACGGTCGCCTCGGGCAGCCGGAAGAGCGCCTTCACGCAATCACTCCTCTCGCCAGGTGGAGGGGCGGGTGGGCCCCGGGAGCGCTCATTGTAGCCCTGTTCTTGCCCCGAGCGAACGGCGGCGAACCCCCGCCGCTCCCCGGAACGGCGGACGAGGCGCGATCCCGACGACAACGCCCCCTCCGGTCGGCCCGGCCGCGAGTGGTGCGACACCTCGTGAGCGGATCGCCGCTCCGCTGGTAGGTTCCTCCTCGTGGGCCCGAACGGCGGAATCCCGCCCGAGCTCGTCCTGGTCGGAACGTCGCACCGACGGGCCGGCCTCGACGTACGCGAGCGCTTCCACCTCTCGCCGGGCGACGCCGCCGCGCTCGCCGCCCGGCTCGCTCGCGACGGCGGCGAGGCGCTCGCC
>JALZFU010000397.1 GCA_030861385.1 Actinomycetota bacterium | reverse complement strand
AAGAGGACGGGCCACCAGTAGCCGTTGATGACCATCGAGTACTCCTCTGAGATCATGAGCCCCCAGTCGGGAGAAGGCGGCTGGATCCCGACGCCGAGAAACGAGAGCGTCGAGATCGTGAAGACGGCGTAGCCGATGCGGACGGTCAGCTCGACGATGATCGGTCCCGTGACGTTCGGCAGGATCTCGCGGGTCATGATGAAGGGACCGCTCTCGCCGCGCAGCCGCGCGGCTTGCACGTAGTCGAGCTCGCGCTCGGCGAGGACGGCGGCCCGGACGGTGCGCGCGACGATCGGCGCGAAGAGGAGACCGACGACCCCGATGACGGTCTTCTTCGACGGACCGAGGACGACGAGCGTCAGCAGCGCGACGAGCGTCACCGGCAGCGAGAGGAAGGCTTCGACGAGCCGACTGAGCACGTCGTCGACGACGCCCCGGTAGAAGCCCATCACGAGCCCGAGGAGCGTCCCGAACGCGACCCCGAGTACGGCCGAGATCGGGGCGACGACGAGGACGTCGCGGGCTCCGACGATCACGCGCGAGAGGACGTCGCGTCCGAGCCGGTCGGTACCGAGGACGTAGGTTCCTCCGCCGGCGCCCGGTCCGGCGTGGCTCACGACCGCGTTCCCCGCGTACGGGTCGTGGGGGGCGAGCGCCTCCCCGCCGACCGCGCACACGAGCCACACGGCGAGGACGACCGCGCCGATCAGGAACTCGGGCTTGCGAACGAGGAGCCGGAGCGCCTGGCGTCGAGCGAACCGCCTCGTCGCGAGCTCGCGTCCGGGGAGCGCCATCGGATCGGTCGGGCCGACGGCGGGCGTCGGCAGACCCGTGCTCACGCGCGCTCGCCCCCGAGCCGGATCCGCGGGTTGAGCCACGAGATGAGCAGGTCGGCGACGAGCGTCGCGAACATGTAGATGATCCCGATGACGAGCACGCCCGCCTGAAGGACGGGGAGGTCCTTCGCCTTTGCAGACGTGACGAGCAGCCGCCCGAGTCCGTTGATGTTGAAGATCAGCTCCACCGCGAGGAGGCCGCCGAACAGGTAACCGGTCTGCGTGGCGACGACCGCGATCGTCGGAAGGAGGGCGTTTCGAAGAACGTGCCGCCGGATCACGTGGACGGGGCCGAGGCCCTTCATCACCGCCGTCCGCGTGTAGTCGGAGTCGAGAGCGACGATCATCCCGGCCCGTGCCATCCGGGCGATGTAGCCGAAATAGACGAGCACGAGCGCGAGCGCCGGCATGAGCAGGAACTTGATCTGCGTCAGGATTCCCGCTCCCTCCGGCCACGTGGCGAGCGTCGGCAGCAGCTGGAGCTGGAGGCCGAGGACCACGATCAGGAAGGTGGCGGTCACGAACTCCGGGATCGAGGAGCCCGCGAGCCCGGCCATCACGATGCCGCGGTCGAGCAAGCTGTCCCTCCGGAGCGCGGCGGCCGCCCCGCCGACGATTCCGAGCGGCACGGTGAGGACGAGGGCGAGCAGCGCCAGCTTGGTCGAGTTCCGGAGCGTGTCCGTGATCATCCGGCCAACCGGTCGACCCGTCTGGTACGACTCGCCGAAGTCGAAGGTCACCATCCCCTTCAACAGGTCGAGGTACTGCTCGGTGCGCGGGCGGTCGGTGCCGAGGCGCTTGTTCAGGGCGTCGACCGACTCCTGCGGGGCGAACGGCCCGAGGATCGAGCGGCCGACGTCCTGGGGAAGGACGTTCGAGATGACGAAGACGATGGCGCTCAGCAGGAGCAGCGTGACGGCCGCGAGAGCGAGCCGGCGCGCGATGAAGACGAGCATCGTCGTCTTATTCTCGCGCGCCGCCGCGCGTCAGGAGACCGACCGCTCTCAGCCGAGCGTCAAGCGACTCTTCCTGCGTTCCCGAGGAACATGTGCCCGATCGCCGTCACCCCGATGTTGGCGAACTCCTTCTTGTGGGCGGACAGGTAGTTGAAGAAGTAGGGGAAGAGCGTCGGGGAATCGTCGAGCAGGAGTGTCTCGATCTCGCGAGCCGCTCTCTTCTGCGCGTCCACCCCGACCGAGGCCTGGTAGTTCCTGAACAGCCGGTCGTACTGCGGATTCGAGTACTGGGCCGAGTTCCAGGCGCCCTTCGTGCTCAGGGAGGCGTTCAAGTAGATGTCGGGGACGCCCCGGTGGCCGTAGTCGACGATGCCGATCTCGTCAGCGCCCGAGCACGGCGGGTTGGCCGGCTGGGGCGGGCACCAGCTCTTCGCGTAGAAGGTGGTCGGGTCTTCCACCGAGACCCTGAGGTCGAAGCCGGCGTCGGCGGCGTTGTTCCTGACGAGGACGGCGAGATCGGGAGCCTCCTGGAGCTTGACGGCATGGAGGGTCGCGCTGATCCCGCCCGCGCCGGCTTCTCCGAGGAGCTGCTTCGCCTTCTCGACGTCTCGCTCCCGCTTCACCGACGGGTCGCTGAACGGGAAGACCGGGGCGAACGGATGGTCGTTCCCGATGTCCGAGTACCCCTTGAAGAGGGACTGGACCATCGCCTCGCGGTCGAGGCTGAGCGCAAGGGCCTGCCGCACTCGCTTGTCGGTGAACTGGCCTTTGTCGACCCGCGTCCAGATCTGCTTGTGCGCGGCCGACTTGAGCCGGATGACGTTGATGTTCGAATCGTTCAGCAACCCCTCGCCGCCCAGCGCGGAGAACTGGACGATCGCGTCGACCTGCCCGGACTGGACGGCGACGACCTGCGGCTGGAGATCCTGGAAGAACGTCCACTCGACCGAGTCGAGCTTCGTCTTGCCGCCCCACCAGGCATCGTTTCGGACGAACCTGGCCCCCGTAGCCTGGTTGTAGCTCTCCATCCTCCACGGCCCGGTCCCATTCGGGTTCTTGTCGACGAGAGACCCGCTCTTGAAGTTCTTCGGCGTGACGACCGTCTGCGGGTTGTCGGACGAGACGAGGTAGGGCAGGTTCCCGTTCGGCCGCGGGAGGGTGAAGACGATCGTCCCCTCGTCGGGAGCGGTGACGCCGCCCGATTCGACGACGCCCTTCAGGCCGGAGTTCCCGTACGCGATGTTGCGCTCGAAGGACGCGATGATGTCGGCGGTCGTGAGGGGCGATCCGTCCTGCCACTTCACCCCTTGCCGGATCTTGAACGTCCAGCGCGAGCCGTCGCCGTTCGGCTCCCACGATTCGGCGAGCCCGGGCGTCAGCTTCAGGTTGCTGCCCGAGTAGGCGAGGAACTCGTACGACTGCGCCACGATCGCGTACGAGGCGAGATCGATCATCGCCACGGGGTCGAGCGGGTTCGCAGGGGCGATGCTCGCGACGCGAAGGGTGCCGCCCTGCTTGACCGCCGTCGTGCCGGTCGCGCCGCCGACGCCCGTCTCCGCCTGATTGCCCCCGCCCCCTCCCCCGCCGCCTTCGCCGCCGCCTCCGCCGCACGCAGCGAGGAGCGTCGCGAGCGTGCTCGCGGAGAGCCCGAGCACCGTCGCCCGGCGGACGAAGTCGCGGCGCGTGATGCGGCCGTCCATGTACGCCTCGATCGCATCGAGCTGGAGCGGGACAGCACGCTCGCGGATCGGGTCGAGCCTACGGTAGTCGGTCATTTCGGGAACCTCCCCGGAGCTCCGGAACGAGCTGGTTCGACCCGGAGGGAGCCGCGGTCACTCACCCGTTAGCTCCGTCTTCTGGACGCCGTCGTGGCACGACGTTATTTCACGCGTCTTCTTGCGGTCAAGCGGCCGCGGGAGCAGGCGCTGCGACGGCCGCGTAGCCCTCCCGGATCGCGTCCGCAACCTCGCGCGGCGCCCGCGCATCGCCGACCGCGACCGCGACGAGCCCGTGCGAGCGAAGGGCCGGCACGAGCTCGGCCCGTGCTCGCTGTCGCCCCGCGTGGACGACGACGGACGCCTCGAGTCGCTCGCTCGCGCCGTCGTAGCGGCGGTCGAGGAGCACGTGCCGGGCGCCGACCTCACGAGCGATGCGACCCTCGACGATCCGAACGCCCGCCTGCAGCAGCCGCTCGAGCGCGAACGGAAGCGCGAACGCCGGGACGAGCTCGGCGCCGACGGGAACGGAGACGGCGACGAGGGTGACGTCACGTCTGCCACCGGCGAGGAGCTCGGCGATGCCGATGCCCTTGTGGTTTCCCTCCTCGTCGACGACGACGGCCGGACCGGGTGGAAGAGAGTCGGCCGCCAGCACGTCTTGCGGGGACAGCACGCCGTCAGCGGTTGCGAAAGGCGTCGAGCCGGTCGCCACGACGACGAGGTCGGGCCCGAGCTCGGCGATCTCGGCCACGGAGGGAGCGGCGCCACATCGGACGTCGACCGCGAGCCGCAAGAGCTCGCGCCGCCGCCATTCGACGGCGAGGCCGAACTCTTCACGGCCCGGGAGTCGAGCCAACAGCCGAACCTGGCCGCCGACCTCGTCCTCGCGCTCGAGGAGCGTGACGGACTCGCCGAGCTCGGCGGCGCGGCGTGCCGCTTCCAAACCGGCGACTCCGCCCCCGACGACGACGACACGCCGGCCACCGCCCTCCGCTACGGTCTCGGCCTCGAAGCCCGCCTCGGGGTTCTGCAGGCACGCGATCGGAAACTTGCGGATCCGGCGAGCGATGCAGAGGTTGTCCGCGATGCACGGCCGGATCGCCGAGACGGCGCCGCGGGCCGCCTTCACCGGGAGCTCGGGGTCGGCTATGAGGGCGCGCGTCATCCCGACGAGGTCGCATGCGCCGTCGCCGAGCGCCCGCTCCGCGAGCTCGGGGTGGTTGATGCGGCCCTCGGCGACGATCGCCGGGCCGGACGTCGCCACCTTCACCGGCGCCGCGTGCACGATCCCCATCCCGAGCTGCGTCCCCATCGGCGGGATGAGGAGGTGCGGCGCGTCGTAGCTTCCGTTCCCGATCGCGATGTAGTCGAGATCGCAATGGGAAGCGAGATGCTCGGCCGCCTCCACGTACTCCTCGAGGCCCGCGCTCAGCGTGACCCCGAGCAGCCGATCGGGCCCGATCGCCGCGCGGAGGGCGGTCAGAATCTCGCGCGCGAGGCGCATCCGGTTCGGAAACGGACCGCCGTAACCGTCCGTTCGGCGGTTCCACCGCGCGGCCATGAACCCGTCGACGAGCGTGTCGTACGCGAACATGCACTCGACGCCGTCGACTCCGGCCGAGACAGCGGCACGGGCGGCTCGCTCGTGGCCGTCGAGGAGCTCGGCGATGTCGACCTCGTCGACGGCGTGCAGCCTGCCGGGGCCGTCCGGAGCCGCGCGCTCCGACGGGCCCCACCGCTCGCGGAGCGTCGCGGTCGGATCGGCATTCGGACCGAGGTGGTAGAGCTGCGAGACGAACGTCGCCCCGTGCGTGCGCACTGCGTCGACGACCGCCGTGAGGCCGGGCACGAAGCGATCGTCGGCGAAGCGATAGTTCTGGGGCGTCACGCCGCCCGTCCGGTGGACGGGCAACGGTTCCATCACGATCAGTCCGACGCCGCCGGCGGCTCGCGCCTCGTAGTAGGCGCGAGCGCGGGCTCCCGGAACGCCCTCCTGGCCGAAGCTCGTCGTGTGCGCGGTGAGGACGATCCGGTTCTGAAGACGGTGGCCGCGCAGCGTCAGCGGAGCCAGGAGATGCGGGAAAGGATCGTCCCTCATCGGTACGCGCGACGAAGTATCCACCTGGCGGCGCCGTTTCGAGTAGCTTCGCCGCGTGGCTCAGCCGCGACACGAGCGGCGATGAAGTTCGTCTGCGCGGACGGCGACGAGCAGTCCCGGGCGCTCCTCGACGTGAGGCCCGTCCGCGCCGGCGGTCACGAGCTCGTCTGGTTCGACGGCCGCCCGTCCGACGAAGACGAATGGCTGAGGCGCCTCGACGACGCCGACGGCGTGATGCTCATGTGGGATATCCCGCGCGGCGTCCTCTCGGCCGCGGAGTCGGTGCGCGTCGTCAGCTTCGCAGGCTCGGGCGCCGGGAGCTACGTCCCCATGGACGAGGCCGGCCGGCGCGGCGTCGTCGTCTGCAACGTCCCGAGCTACGGCGCGAATGCGGTCGCCGAGCACGCGTTCGCCCTCGCGTTCGCTCTCGCGCGAAGACTGTGCGAAGGCGACCGCCTCGTTCGGACCGGGCGCTGGAGGCCGGGAGCGCTCGCCGGGCCCGAGCTCGCGCGCCGCCGGCTCGGGGTCGTCGGTGCGG
>JALZFU010000390.1 GCA_030861385.1 Actinomycetota bacterium | reverse complement strand
GGGCTCGACTTCCCCGCGTCGTCCGGTGCGGCCGTGCGCGCGGCCCGCGGCGGGCGCGTCGTCCGGGCGGGCTGGGACAGCGGCGGATACGGAAACCTGGTCGTTGTGCGCCATCCCTCGTGGACGTACAGCTGGTATGCGCACCTCGCGACGATCGCCGTTCGGCGCGGGCAGCACGTCTCCCGGGGCACGCGCATCGGGACGGTCGGCGCCACGGGGAGCGCGACGGGCCCGCACCTTCACTTCGAGGTCCGTGTGCGAGGCGCGGCCGTCGACCCGCTAACGGCCCTCCGCTAGCTCCTGCGAGCGGCGCATCGCCGCCTGGATCGCGTTCAGGAACGCGGCGCGAACGCCCGCCTGCTCGAGCTCGCGGATCGCAGCGATCGTCGTACCGCCGGGCGAGGTCACCATCTCGCGGAGCTCGACGGGGTGCATCTTCTCGTCGCGGAGGAGCTTTGCCGTCCCGAGCATCGTCTGGACGACGAGGTCGGTCGCAATCTCGCGCGACAATCCGAGCAGGATGCCCGCCTCGATCATCGACTCGGCGAGGAGCGCGAAGTAGGCCGGGCCCGAACCGGAGACCGCCGTCACGGCGTCCATGTAGCTCTCCTGCACGCGCACGGAGCGGCCGAGATGCGCGAGCACCTCCTCGGCGCGAGCGATGTCCTCCTCGCGCGCGTGCCGGCCGGGAGCGAGGCCGGCCATACCTTCGTGCACCGCAGCGGGCGTGTTCGGCATCGCGCGAACGACCGGCACCTGGTCGCCCACGTGCCGCTCGATGAGCGCGGTCGGGATCGCCGCCGCGATCGTGACCACCGTCTGCCCCGGTTGGATCGCTCCGACGAGCTCGGCCAGGAGCTCCTCCATGTCCTGCGGCTTCACCGCGATCACGACCACGTCGGCCCCTTCGACCGCCTCGCGGTTCGACCGCGTCGTGCGGGAGCCGTACCGCTCCGTGAGCGCGGCGAGCCGTGCGTCGCTTCGCGCCGTCGCCACGATCTCGTCCGGCCTGCACCAGCTCGACGAGAGAAGCCCCGCGATCAACGACTCGCCGATCTTCCCCGCGCCGAGGATCGCGATCCTGGTCACGGCGTGACACTAGCCTTCCCCACCGCAATCGAGCTCCTCGACGGGGCGCCAGTTCCGCTTCCGCGTTGCCGGGGGAGGCCCCGGCATCGGCCGAGCGAAGCTCGCCGGGGCGCCGCCGACGTTACTGGCCGAGCGTCAGCACGAGCTGCGGTGGGTGCGCTCCTTCCCGGCTGCTGTAGATCGCGCTGTTCGTACTCGCGTTCTTGAGCGCGAAGCTGAACGTCCCGTCCCCCGTGATCGCCGCGGTCACGTCGAGCTCGACCCACGTATCGAGCGCGACCGCACCGGCACTCGCAACGGACGCCCCGCTGATCGGAGGAGCGTTGTTCCAGGTGATTCCGGTCTCGGTCCACGTGTTGGCGACCGCGTACACCTGCCCGCCGTCGGAGCTGGGATCCGTGACGTAGAGCCGGAGCTTCGCCGAGCGCACGTTCGCGACGCCCGAGACGGTGAACTTCAGGTAGCTGCGGTACGTCGTCGTCGTCGCGTCCTCGCGGACGCGAAGGGTCGTCAGCGCCCCGTAGTTGTTCGACGTGTTGTAGGTCGTGACGTGGGCGTCGGCGTCGGGGGCGATCGTGACCGAGGTCGCCATACCCGTGACGACGACGTGGTCGAACTTCGTCTCCGTGTCGCTCCCGCTCGCGTTCGTCACGGTGAGCGAAACCGTGTACGTCCCCGGCGCCGCATAGATGTGGCTCGGATTCTGGGCGCTCGAGGTCCCGCCGTCCCCGAAGCTCCACGACCACGTGGTTGGGTTGCCGCTCGAGGCGTCGCTGAAGTTGACCGTCAGCGGAGCGCTCCCGCTTGTCGGCGAGGCGGTGAAGTTCGCGGCCGGCGGCGCGGGCGGCGCCAACGCGTCGAAATGGTGCCAGTAGCGCTTCGTCGTCTTGTTGATCGCGAGGACGACGAGGCCGGTCGCGCTCGTAACGCTCTGCTTGCTCGCGCTCACGTCGTGCGACGCCGGCGTATCGGCGTCTTGGATCACCGGGGTGCCGTACCCGGGAGCGAAGGAGATGTCGTCGAGCGACGTCACCTTCTCGTAGATCGCACCCTGTCCCGTGCACTTGTAGTCGGGGGCCTGCGGCCCGGTCGCGAACATGTGCAACGTCCGGCTCTCTTCGTCGATGACGACGATCGGGCGGTTGTGGCAATCGGTTCCGCGCCCGAACGTGTACTTGGCCCAGTCGCCGGTCGCCGGATCGCGGACGAGGAGCAGGATGAGCGGGGCGGAGCCGGTTTGCGAGGTCTTGACGGCGGCGTAGATGCGGCCGTGGCTGTCCGCCTGGATCGTCTTCAGGTTGATGTGGTCGTCGGCCGTCCCCGGGCCCTGGATCGCCGTTCGGCTCGCTTCCCAGACGTTGTCCGGCTGCCCGTCTAGGTGGACGGCAAACCACATGGCGTCGTTCGCGCTCGTCTGGTTGCTCCACATGATCCCGATCTTGTTGCCGTCGAAGGCGACGACGGACGAGCCGTCGTCGGGCGCGACGTCGCTTCCGGCGACCGGAAGCTGGAACGGGGTGCCCCACGTGGCGTCGCTTCCGAGCGTCCGGTTGACGTAGATCTTGCTGTCCTGCTGCCAGGTCGCCCAGAGCTTCCCGGTCGAGTCCTTGTCGATCACGAGCGTCTCGGTCCGGTAGTTGTTGATCTTCACCGGGAAGCCGGGATCCATCGAGTAGCGCCTTAGCGCGGGGTCGTAGCTCAACCGGTAGAGGTAGCTCGGGTACCCGGAGGACACCGTGCTCGAGCGGCGGTGGGAGGCGACGTAGAGGTGCTGGCCGTCCCAGAGCGTGTCGGCGCTCGTCGAGGCGCGCGTATCCAACCTGACGCCCGTGTCCGTCCACCGCTGCGTGGGCCGATCGAGCCGGAAGATGTGGAAGTCGCCGCTCGCCGGATCCCACATGTTCGCCCACCAGGAGCCGTCGTTCCACCAGAGAGCGCTCTCGGCGCGCTTGCTCCCGGTCGGCTCGCTCGTCCCCGAGAACGAACCGTCCTCGTAGCCGATGTCGCCGAGCGCCGGGAGGGCGCGAGCCGGGAGGAGACCGGCGAGAACGACGAGCACGATCGGGACGAGCGAGCGGAGCCAACGGCGGCGAGCGCCGATGCCGCTCACGCGCGACACAGCTACCACGAGGACCCCTTTCGCCGCAGTGTGAGTCCGGACTTCGGACAGCGACTGAGTATGCCCATAGGTGAGCGCTCCCGCAATAGTCCGTCCGGCCTATTCCAATAGTTAGGTCCGACGCGAGACGACGTCAAGCCCGCCCGTTCCTCGGCTACGGGCGGAGCCACCGCAAACGTCAATCCGCCCGCTGGATTTCATCTGCGATCGGTAAAACCTGGCCCTCGAGTTGGCAGACCTCCGACGAGACGCTACTGTCCGGAGAGCGACGACAAGCGGCAAAAGGGGTTTCCAGCATGCGGCCAAGAAGCACCTCGGTAACAGCTGACGGACCGTCTCCGTCTCCTGCTCCCGCGCGAGTCACGGCTCCCCGGCGAGCACGAGCGGGGCGGGCAGCGCTCGTTCTCTCCGACACCACGATCCGTCGCCTGGTCGCTGCGACCGTCTCCCTCGTCGCCTTCGTGTCGCTCGCCGGCGGGGCGGACGCGGCCACGATCGGTCTTCGTCCCGTCGCCGACGCCTACGTCAAGAAGTCGACGCCGCGCCGAAACTACGGCAAGACGAGGACGTTGGCGGTCGACGCCCGCCCGGTGACGCGGGCGTACCTGCGTTTCAACCTCCGGTCGGTCAAGGCCCCGGTCGTTCGCGCGACCCTCCGGCTCTACACGAGGAGCCGCTCCGCTCGTGGTTTTGCCGTCCGTGGCGTCGCACGAAACCGCTGGCGGGAACGCCGGATTACGTTCCGGACCGCTCCCGCCCCCCGCGCGACGATCGGATCGTCCGGCGGCTTTCGAAGCCGGGTATGGACCGGCGTCGACGTCACGCGCTTCGTCCGCGGAAAGCGCATCGTCAGCTTCGCGATCACGACCAGCGCTCGTCGCCCGACGATCCTCCTCGCAAGCCGCGAGTCCCGGCTCTCGCCCCGGCTCGCGGTCGAAACGGAAACCGGGGGCGGTTCGGCCGACATCCAAGGGCGGGTGATTGCGGCGGGGAGCATCGCCGGGTGCAGGACGAAGGGCGACGAGGCCACTGCCTCTCTCGTCGCGGGGATGCCCGGCCGCGTCGCGGCCCTCGGCAATCTTGCCTACCCAGCCGGAACGCCGGCCGAGTTCGCCAACTGTTACGGCCCCTCGTGGGGCCGCTTCCGGGATCGCACTAGCCCAGCGGTCGGGCTGCGGGAGTACCTGACGCCGGGAGCGGCGGGCTACTTCGGCTACTTCGGCAGCATCCTCGCGCCCTACGGCGCGACCGCGACGGATCCGACGAAGGGCTACTACAGCTACGACCTCGGTTCCTGGCACGTCGTCGTCCTGAATACCAAGTGCGGGGTCGCCGGCTGCGGCCCAGGCTCGCCGCAGCTCGAGTGGCTCCGCGCCGACCTCGCGGCGCATCGCACGTCCTGCACGCTCGCGTACGGGCATCGCGCCCGGTTCAGCTCCCGTGATCCCGGAAACACCTTCCTCGAGCCGATCTGGCAGGTGCTCTACGAGAACGGCGTCGAGCTCGTTCTTGCGGGCCACGGGCGCCAGTACGAGCGGTTCGCTCCGCAGACGCCGACGGGCGTGGCTGACCCGGCGCGGGGGATCCGTCAGTTCATCGTCGGAACCGGTGGCGTCGGCGTCCGCCCCACCGGGATCCCGGCCGGAAACAGCGAGATCCGAAACGGCGACACGCTCGGTGTTCTCCAATTGACGCTTCGAACGGCCCGCTACGACT
>JALZFU010000384.1 GCA_030861385.1 Actinomycetota bacterium | reverse complement strand
AGCGCTGACGTCGCGCTCGTTCGTAGTGGCTCGGTCGCCCAGACGACCGAAACCGTCGTCGCCGGGGTACCGATCCGGCTCCCTTCGGTCGACGTCCACTCGGTGAGCGCGGGTGGGGGGTCGATCGCGTGGGTGGACGACGGCGGTGCGCTTCGGGTGGGCCCGCGGTCGGCGGGCGCCGACCCGGGACCGGCCGCGTACGGACGCGGCGGCGAGGAACCGACCGTCACCGACGCGGGAGTTGTTCTCGGGCTCTTGGCCGATGGAGCAACCCTCGGGGGCGAGGTCGTCCTCCGTCGTGCCCTCGCGGAGGAGGCCGTCGAGAAGCTCGCGGCCGCTTCCGGACTTGACCTCGAGCAAGCGGCGGTCGGCGTTCTCCGCGTCGCGAACTCGGAGATGGCGCGCGCGCTTCGCCTGATGAGCGTGGAGCGCGGTGTCGACCCCCGCGGCCTCGCGCTCGTCGCCTTCGGGGGCGCCGGCCCGATGCACGCCTGCGCGCTCGCCGAGGAGCTAGGCGTCGAGTCCGTGCTCGTTCCACGCGCGAGCGGCGTCCTGAGCGCAGTCGGCCTCGCTCTCACCTCCCTCCGCCGTGACCGCCTGGCGCCGTTTCGGACGCCGCTCTCGGCGCTCGTGCGCGACGAGCTGGAGCGACGGTTCCGCTCGCTCGAGGAGGCGGCTGGAAAGGGGCTCGCGAACCCTCGCCTCGTGCGGCACGCCGACCTCCGCTACCGCGGCCAGGCGTTCGAGCTGACCGTCGAGGCGGCCGAGCCAGGCGAGCTCGCCGAGCGATTCCACCGAGCGCACGACGAGCGCTACGGCTACCGAATGGAGGACGAAGAGGTCGAGCTCGTGAGCCTTCGCGTCGTCGCCTCCGTCGAGCGTGAGCCCACCGTCTCCCCTGAGCCTCCGCCGCGCGGCGACGCCCTTCGCGGCACGCGGCGAGCGCGGGTGGGCGACGAGCGGCGCGAGGTGGAGGTGCTCGAGCGGGCGGCGATGGGCCGCGGGTCGAGCGTGGAGGGCCCGGCGATCGTCGAGCTCACCGACGCGACGTGCGTCCTCCATCCGGGCTGGCAGGGGGTCGTCGACGAGACCGGGACGCTCGTCCTGGAGCGGCGGTGAGCGAGTCGCGCCTCGACGCCGTCTCGCTTGCGGTCGTCGCGAGCGCGCTTGCGGGGGTCGCCGAGGAGATGGGCGCGCTCCTCGTGCGGGCCGCGTACTCGGCGAACGTGAAGGAGCGGCGCGACTGCTCGACCGCCCTCTTCGACGCAGAGGGCCGGATGGTGGCTCAGGCCGAGCACATCCCGGTCCACCTGGGCGCGATGCCCGAGGCGGTCGCCGCCGTCACCGCGCGCGGGCCGAAGCCCGGCGACGTGTTCGCGGTGAACGACCCGTACGCGGGCGGAACCCACCTCCCCGACATCACCTTGATCTCGCCGGTCGCGGCGGAGGGAGAGACCGTGGCCTACGCCGCCTCGCGCGCCCACCACTCGGACGTGGGCGGGATGGCGCCCGGCTCGATGCCGAGCGCCTCGCGCGAGATTTTCCAGGAGGGGATCGTCGTCCCGCCGGTCCGGCTCGTGCGGGCCGGCGAGGAGCAGGAGGACGTCCTCGCGCTCCTCCTCGCGAACGTCCGCACCCCCGAGCTTCGCCGCGGCGATCTTCGCGCCCAGCTCGCGGCCAACCGGCTCGCGGAGGCGCGCTTGCTCGCGCTCCGAGAGCGGCACGGGCTCGACGTGCTGCTCGACGGGTTCGCGGACGTCATCGCGTACGCGGAGCGGCGCGCGCGGGAAGCGGTGCGAGCGCTCCCGGACGGCGAGTATCGGGCGGAGGGGGAAGTCGAGGGCGACGGCGTGACGGACGACGACATCCCGATCCGCGTTCGGGTCGTCGTCGCCGACGACACGTTGACGGCGGACTTCACGGGAACGGCAGCGGCCGTCCCCGGGAACGTCAACTGCCCCCTCGCCGTGACCCGCTCGGCCTGCCTCTTCGCGCTCCGAGTCCTCCTTCCGGACGACGTTCCGACGAACGCGGGCGCGTACGCGCCTCTTCGTCTCGTCGCGCCGGTGGGGAGCCTCGTGAACGCCGAGCGCCCGGCGGCGGTCGTCGCCGGAAACGTCGAGACGAGCCAGCGAATCGCCGACACCGTCCTCCTCGCCCTCGCCCAGGCGGCCGACCTGCCGGCACAGGGTCAGGGGACGATGAACAACGTCGTCCTCGGCGGGCGCGGCTGGACGTACTACGAGACGATCGGGGGAGGTCAGGGCGCGTCGAATGACGGCCCCGGCCCGTCCGGCGTCCACGTCGGCATGTCGAACACGCTGAACACGCCCGTCGAGGCGCTCGAGCTCGAGCTGCCCCTCCGCGTCGAGCGCTACGAGCTTCGTAGGGGCTCGGGCGGGCGAGGACGTCACCGCGGGGGGGACGGAGTCGTCCGCACGCTCCGCGCCCTCGAGCCGGCCACCCTGTCGCTTCTCGCGGACCGTCGCCGGCATGCCCCGCAAGGCGCGCGCGGGGGAGAGCCCGGGGCGCCGGGGGAGAACCGCGTGAACGGCGAGCGACTCCCGGCGAAGGCGACGCGCGAACTTGCGGCCGGCGACGTCGTCGAGATCGCCACGCCCGGGGGCGGCGGCTGGGGCGCAAGCCGAGAAGCGCGGTAGAGGCTGCTCAGGCAAGGAAAAGAGCCGAGCGCTGAAGGGGCTGCGGCCCCCACTCCAGTCGCCCGGCTCTGCTTACTATAGTAGACGAACTCGTCGTCTAAGAAAAGGGCGGCCCGCCGTACACCCACCGGCCGCCGAGCATCGTCGCCACGACGCGCACCTCGCCGATCTCTTCGGGACGGCACGCGACGGGATCCCGGTCGAGCACGACGAGGTCGGCGAGCTGCCCGGGCACGAGCTTGCCGCGCCGCCGTTCATCGCCCGTGAGCCAGGCGGGGTTCACGGTGGACGCGGCGAGCGCGTCCTCGACCGTCACCCTCTGCTCGCTGTGCCAGGGCGGCCGCTCGTCGAGCGTTCGCAGGACGCCCGCTCGGATGCCGAGAAGCGGGTCGAGCTCCTCGATCGGCGCATCGGAACCGTTCGCGAGCATGGCACCCGAGTCGCGAAGCGAGCGGTAGGCGTACGCGCGATCGGTCATTCCCGCCCAGAAGTCGTCGGCGAGTTGGCGGTCGGAGGGGGCGTGGCTGAACTGGACGGACGCTGCGATCCCGAGGCGTCCGAAGCGCTGCACGTCCTCGCGGGCAAGGAGCTGCGCGTGTTCGATGCGGGGGCGAAGGCCGTGCGAGCGCCATTCGTCCGCGGCAGCCTCGAGCCCGTCCAGCGCGTCGCGGTTGGCCCGGTCGCCGATCGCGTGGACCGCGACCGGGAATCCTGCCCGGGCCGCACGACGAACGATCGCCTCGAACTCCTCGCGGCTCGTGATCTCGACGCCCGAGCCGTCCAAGAGGCGGGCCGTCCGCGAGCCGAGCGTCCCGTCCATGAACACCTTGATGTAGCCGATCCTGAGGAGGTCGTCGCCGAGACCGGAGCGGACGCCGAGCGCCTCGAGCTCTGAGAGCCGCTCGTGCGGGAGCGACTGCCAGACGCGAAGCGTCAGGGCACCCTCGTCGCGGAGCGCCTGCCACCAGCGGAGGATGCCGATCCAGCCGTCCTTGTCGTGCACGGCGGTCACGCCTCGCGCGTTCGCGATCCGAACGCCCTCGCGCATCGCGTCCACCCACTCGTCGTCGGGCGTCTCGACGTACGTCTCACGGAAATGCCAGGCCGACTCCTCGCGCAGGACGCCGGTCGGCTCGCCGTGCTCGTCCGTCTCGACCACGCCGCCCGGGACCCGGAGGTCACCGTCGGCGCGGGCGAGGGCGGCCGAGTTCAGCCATAGGGAGTGTCCGTCCTTCGCCATGAGCGCGACGGGGACGTCACCCGTCACGGCGTCGAGCGCCTCCTTCGTCGGCTCCACCACCGGACGCCACTCGCCGCTTCGCCAGCCGAGGCCGCGGAGCCAACGTCCGTGACCGACGTTGTCGACGGCCTCCGCGACGAGCGCTACCGCCTCCTCGAGCGAGCGAGCGCCCTCGAGTCGGACCTGGCGCTGGGCGAGGGACCACTGCGCGAAGTGGACGTGGGAGTCCGTGAAGCCGGGGAGGACGCAGAGCCCGCCCAGGTCGATCGAGTCGGGGCTCGCAAGCGCGGTCTCGTGCGTTCCGACGCCGCCGACGACGCGGTCGCCTGCGATCGCGAGCGCGCGCGCCTTCGGCAGCGCCGGTTCCATCGTCCGAACGACGCCGTTCGCGAGGATCACGTGGACGAGAATCTACTTCCATGGTCCCGCGGGGCGAGATCGACCGGCGAGTACGGGCGTTCCAGGAGGCGCTTCGGGCGGACGGCCTCGCCGGCGCGCTCGTCATCCAGGACGTCGACCTCTACTACCTGGCCGGGACCGCGCAGAGCGCCCACCTGATCGTGCCCGCCCACGGCGAGCCCGTCCTGCTCGTCCGAAAGAGCTTCGAGCGCGCTCGGGAGGAATCGCCGCTCGAGCGAGTCGAGCCGCTTCGGTCGCTCCGCGAGCTCCCCCCAGCGCTCGCCTCGGCCGGCCTCGCGCGCGGCCGCCTCGGGCTCGAGCTCGACGTGCTCCCCGCGGCGAGCTACCTCGCGTACGCGCGTCGCCTCGAAGGCTTCGAGCTCGCTGACTGCTCGGCGACGCTCCGCCGCCTGCGGGCGGTGAAGTCGACGTGGGAGCTCGCGAGGATCCGGACCGCGGCCGAGATGCTCTCCCCCGTCACCGAGTGGATGGCTCGCCATGCGCGGCCCGGGATGACCGAGGTCGAGCTGGCGGCGGAGCTCGAGCGCGAGCTTCGCCTCGCCGGCCACCAGGGGGTGATCAGGTTCCGCGGCTTCAACCAGGAGCTCTTCTTCGGCTCCGTCCTCGCGGGGCCGAGCGGTGCCGTCCCGGGAGCGACCGAGACGCCGATCGTCGGGCCGGGACCGAACGTCGCCGTGTCGAAGGGGGCCTCGCATCGGCCCATTCAGGTGGGCGAGCCGATCCTCGTCGACCTCGTCGGCGCATTCGACGGCTATCTCGCCGACCAGACGCGGACCTTCTCGCTCGGGCACCTCGACCGCCGTTTCGTCGAGGCCCACGAGGCGGCGCGCGAGATCCTTCACCGGGTCGCGGACGACGTTCGTCCCGGCGTCCCCGGCGCGGCCGTCTACGACCGCGCGCTCGAGCTCGCCGGGAATCGCGACGGCTTCATGGGGATCGGCGACGAACGCGTCTCCTTCGTCGGGCACGGCTTCGGGCTCGAGATCGACGAGCTGCCTCTCCTCGCCCGGGGATGGGACGTGCCGCTCGCCGGCGCAATGGTCTTCGCGCTCGAGCCGAAGTTTCTCTTCCCGGGAGAGGGGGCCGTTGGCATCGAGAACTCCTACCTCGTCACCGGCGACGGGGCCGAGCGGCTGACGAGCGCGTCCGAAGAGCTCGTCGAGCTGTGACCGCCGACCCCGACTCGCTTCGCGCTCCGCGCGAGGATGGACCTCTCACCGCCCTCCCCTCGTACGCCCGTCGTGCGATGGCCGACGCTCGTGACGAGGCGGCGCTCGTGCGAGGCGCCCAGGCCGGCTCGTCCGCCGATCTCGAGACTCTCTTCCGGGTGCACTGGCCCCGCGCCTACCGGGCCGCCTACCTCGTCGTCCACGACGCGGGAGCGGCCGAGGACATTGCGCAGGAGGCTTTTCTCGCCGCGATCCGAGCGCTCGGTCGCTTCGACCGCCGCCGTCCTTTCGGGCCGTGGCTCCACCGAATCGTCGTCAACCGTGCCATCGACTGGTCGCGCGCCCGTGCGCTCCGCCGCGAGTCCGCCTGCCCGCCGGGCGACGTCCCGGACCCCGCGGCGGACGGCGCGCCCGCCCCGTACTCGGAGCGCGTGCTCGCGGCGCTCGCCGCGCTCTCGGCCGACCACCGGGCGGTGATCGTCCTTCGCCACTTCCTCGAATACACCCCCGGGGAGATCGCGACGCTCCTCGACCTCCCGCGCGGGACGGTGAACTCGCGCCTTCGCCGCGGCCTCGATCAGCTCGCCGAGCTCCTTCCGGAGGAGGAGTGACCGAGGAGCGCATCCGACTCCTGCTCCGGCGCGCGGCCCCAGCGCGCGAGCTCGACGCCGAGCGACGCGCCTGGGACGTCGTTCGGCGCGCGTACGGAGAGCGCGAGGCGGTGC
>JALZFU010000374.1 GCA_030861385.1 Actinomycetota bacterium | reverse complement strand
GACCCGTCGCTTCGCGTCGCGTATTGGTTTCCGGAGCGGCGCGAGTTCGTCGACGCCGAGGGGGAGCCGGTCGCGATTCCGCCGAAGGGAGGCCCCATCGCGGCGACCGTCGTCGAGCGGGACGGCGAGCCCGTCGCCGCGCTCGTGCACGACGCCCTGCTCCTCGACGATCCGGACCTCGTCGAGTCCGTCGCCGCCGCGGCCGCGCTCGCCCTCGAGAACGAGCGGCGCGTGAGCCAGCTCGCTCAGTCCGAGGCGCGCCTCCGCGCTCTCGTCGACGCGCTCCCCGACCTCATGTTCCGCATGTCGCGCGACGGGACGTACCTCGACGTCAAGGGGAACGAGGCCGACCTCGTCCTCCCGGCCCGTGAGCTCCTCGGGAAGAAGATGAGCGAGGTCCTTCCGCCTGAGGTCAGCGAGTCGCTCTCGCGCTGCGTCGAGCGCCTGCGCCCCGGTCGCGTCGAGACGGTGGAGTACCAGCTCCGTCTCGGGCCGCTCAACCGCCACTTCGAGGCGCGCGTCGCCGCGATCAGCGACGACGAGGTCGTCCTGATCGTCCGCGACATCAGCGATCGCAAACGCTCCGAGCTGCAGCTCCAGCGTCTGCAGGACGAGCTCCGGAGCCGCCTGGACGAGCTCCGACGCGAGCGCGACTTCGTGCGGGCGGTCGTGCAGGCGGCGCCCAGCCTCTTCTGCCTCGTCGACCGCGACGGCCGGGTCGTGCGGTTCAACCGCGCGCTCGAGCAGACGCTCGGGTTCGAGGACGAAGCGAACGTGCGCGGACGCCACTTCTGGGACGTCTTCGTCGCCCCCGAGGCCATCGACGAAGTCCGTGCGAACTTCCTCGACCGGCCGGGTGAGAACGAGACGGACTGGGTCACGGCGCGTGGGGAGCGGCTCACCGTCGCGTGGCGTGTGGCGCCGCTCGACGACGAGCAAGGCGAGTCGCGCTTCCTCATCACCGGGGTCGACATCACCGAGCGAAAGCGCCAGGAGGAGGAGCTGCGCTCGTCGCGAGCGCGCATTGTCGAGGCGGGCGACGTCGAGCGCCGGCGGCTCGAGCGAAACCTGCACGACGGCGCGCAGCAGCGGCTGGTCTCGATCTCGCTCTTCCTCCGGCTCGCCGAGAACAAGGTGATGGACGACCCCGAGGGTGCCCGGCAGCTCCTGGCAACGGCGTCTGAGGAGCTCGCCCGCGCACTCGAGGAGCTCCGCGAGCTCGCCCGCGGCATCCACCCGGCGATCCTCAGCGACCGCGGCCTCGAGCCCGCGCTGCAAGCGCTCGTCACGCGCTCGCCCGTGCCGGTCACGCTTGCCGAGGCGCCCGAGGATCGGCTCCCGGAGCCGGTCGAGGCCGCGGCGTACTATGTCGTCTCGGAAGC
Source organism: Actinomycetota bacterium (assembly GCA_030861385.1). Classification (GTDB taxonomy): domain Bacteria; phylum Actinomycetota; class Thermoleophilia; order Gaiellales; family Gaiellaceae; genus JALZFU01. The sequence goes on along the minus strand of JALZFU010000374.1, from coordinate 6,841 downwards.
GCTGACGAACGTCGCGAAGTACGCACAGGCCTCGGCCGCGACCGTGCGGGTCTCGCGAAACGACGGTCGGGCGCTCGTCGAGGTCGCCGACGACGGTGTCGGCGGCGCCGACCCGAAGGTCGGATCCGGCCTCCGGGGACTGGCCGACCGCGTCGAGGCGCTCGACGGCCACCTCGAGGTCGAGAGCGCGCCGGGAGCAGGCACCACGATTCGCGCCGAGATCCCGGTCTAAGTCGTAGCGCGCTCGCCGAACGTGGAGCCGCACGCAGACGTTCGGCTCGTATCGGGCGCTCTAGACTCTTTTGCCGTGCCCGAGCTTCCGAAGGGTGAGATCACGCTGCTCTTCACGGACATCGAGCGCTCGACCGCGCTCGTCCGAGCGCTCGGCGAGCGCTGGGGCACCGTCCTCCGCGAGCATCGTCACCTGCTTCGGGACGCGGTCAGCGGCGCCGGTGGCTCCGAGGTCGATTGCCGCGCCGACGATTTTCTCGCCGTCTTCCGGGAGCCCGGGGACGCCGTTCGCGGCGCCCTCGCCGCTCAACGCGCATTCGCGGCGCACGCCTGGGACGAGGGGAACCGAGTCCGCGTCCGGGCCGGCGTGCACACGGGAGAGCCGAGCGTCGGCGAGGGCGGGTACTTCGGGCTCGACGTCCACCGGGCGGTCCGGATCGGGAACGCCGGCCACGGCGAACAGATCCTGGTTTCCGAGACGACGGCCGCGCTCCTCGACGGCGAGCAAGCCGGCGACGGCTATACGCTGAAGGACCTTGGCGAGCACCACCTTGCCGGGCTGCCGGGCCCCGAAAGGATCTTCCAGGTTGTCGTCCCCGATCTGCCAGCCGACTTCCCGGAGCTGAGAGCGACGGCGAAGGGCGCCGAGACCCGGGACGGACTGCGCGTCGTCCTCGCGGAGGACTCAGTCCTCCTTCGCGAAGGCGTGGCGCGGATCCTGGCCGAGTCCGGCTTCGACGTCGTGGGCCAGGCGGGCAACGCCGACGAGCTCCTCCTGAAGGTGCGAAGCTACTCGCCCGACGTCGCGATCGTCGACATCCGCATGCCGCCGACGCACACCGACGAGGGCCTCCGGGCGGCGAAGGAGATCCGCGAGCGTCATCCCGAGACGGGAGTCCTCGTCCTCTCGCAGTACGTGGAGCCCGAGTACGCGATGGAGCTCCTCTCCGAGAGTGCCGAGGGCGTCGGCTACCTGCTGAAGGACCGGATCTCGGACGTGAAGGAGTTCGCCGCGTCGGTCCAGCGGGTCGCCGAGGGTGGCTCGGCGCTCGACCCTTCCGTCGTCTCCCACCTCGTGGGGCGGCGCCGCGGCGGCGACCCGATCGGCGATCTTACGCCGCGCGAGCGGGAGGTGCTCGGCCTCATGGCGGAGGGGCGTTCCAACCAGGGGATCGCCGAGCAGCTCGTGATCACCGAGCGCGCCGTCGAGAAGCACGTGACGAGCATCTTCGGCAAGCTCCGGCTCGGGTCCGCCCCCGAGGACCACCGCCGCGTCCTCGCGGTACTCGCCTTCCTGCGCTCCTAGCGTGAGGCGTGACCGGGGGGAGAGGCGCTCGTCTTCGCCGGCGCGACCGTCGTCTGCCTCGTCCACGCGCTCGATGACGCCTTCCTCAATCGCCAGCCGGGCGTCGCAGCCGGGTAGCACGCGGTCGGCAATCGCCACTACGCTGACGTTGCGAGCGAGCAGCGCCGCGTCGTCGGTTTCTTCGACGGCGCGCCCTCGCTTCCTGACGGTGCGGCTGGCCGCACCCGGAAGACGCAGGCTAGCGCCATTCACGAGCACCGCCGCGGGTGCGAACCTCGCGTCATGAAGCGCACGCTCTTTTTCTCGATCGTGATCCTCGGAGTCCTCCTCCTCGCCCTCGCCGGCTGGACGGTCCGGGGTCTTCGCCGGGCGTTCGTCCCGCCCCGCCGCCTGGCGCCCGCGTAGAGCGCGCTTCCCTCTCACACGAGGCCGCCCCGTTCCGGGCGGCCTCTCGCATCGCGGCGTGTGGGAAACCGCACCGAAAGAGGCGGGGTTGCTGCCTTCTCGCGGGGCGATCGGCAGACGAGGGTTCGCGTCATGGACGCGACGCAGGCACAGGACGTCGGGCGCCTCGTGCGTACGCTCTCCCTCCCCACCTTCGGGCTCGCGCTCGCCGTCAGCGTCCTCACGACGTATGCGCCCCTCCTCCTCGGCGAGAAGACGGACTCGGGCGCCGCCGTCGGCGTCGCGATCGGCGGCGAGGGACTCTTCGCGCTCTTCCTCCCCGTCGTCGTCGGCTCGCTCTCCGATCGGACCCGCTCTCGGCTGGGTCGCCGGCTTCCCTACGCGATCTTCGCGGCGCCGCTTCTCGCCGTGCCGCTCGTCCTGCTTCCGTTCTCGACCTCGTACGCCTCGACCGTCGGTCTCGTCTCCCTCTTCTTCGTCGGCTACTTCGTCTACTACCCGCCCTACCAGGCGCTCTTCGCCGAGCTCGTGCCGGCGACGCACTACGGACGAGCGCAGGGCGTCCAGGGCGTGGCGCGCGGGCTCGGCCTCGGCGCGGCGCTCGTGGGCGGCGGACTCCTCCTCTCCGCCTGGGCTCCGCTCCCCTTCTTGCTCGGCGCCCTCGCCGTAATCGCGACCACGGTCGCCCTCGTTCGCGGGCTCCCCGAAACGAGGAGCGCCTCGCCGACGGTCGAATCCTCGCGCGGGCCCGGGGTCGGCGCCCTTCTTCGCGAGCGGCCCGAGCTGCGAGCGTTCGTCGCCGCCAACTCCCTGTGGGAGTTCTCGTTCATGGGCCTAAAGACGTTCATCGTCCTCTACGTGGTCGAGGGCCTCGGGGAGTCGACGACCCTCGCCACCGGCGTCATCGGGGTCGTCGCCGCGTCCTACGTCGTCGCCGCCCTCGGGAGCGGCCGGTTGGCCGATCGCGTCGGGATCGTCCGCCTCATGCGAGCCGCGATCTGGGTGTACGGCGCCGGGCTCCTCTTCGCCGCGACCCTCCACTCGATCGGCCCCATGCTCGTCGGGCTCCCGTTCGTCGCGCTCGCGGGCGCCGTCCTCATGACCCTGCCCTACGGCGTCCTCATGCAGCTGACTCCGGTGGGCGCCGAGGGCGCGGTCTCCGGTCTCTTCAACCTCTCGCGCGCGCTCGGAGTCATCCTCGGGCCGATCGTCGTCGGCGCGGCGATCGACCTCGCGGAGCCGCTCTTCCGCTCGACGCACGGCTACGGGGCGATGTGGGCGGCGATCGGCGTCCCCATCGTCCTCTCGCTCCACTTCCTCCCGTCGCTCGAGCGAGCGGGACGCTGCCGGACGTGCTCGCCCGAGGCGAAGCAGGCGGCGCTCGACGACCTCGCGCTCTCGGCCTGACCCTCGTTCGGCTATCCGCACCTTCGCCTTCGGGTCGTTCGCGGCGAAAACGCCTGCCGGCCGCATTCCGGCTCGAGCAGCGACCCGCAACGCTGAGCCAGACAGGAAACAGTCTCCCGAAAGGACGAAGAGATGACTCCCCTCGCTCGTTCCAGAAACTTCGCGGCCCGCATGGGTCGCTGGAGCGCGGGACACCGGAAGACGGCGATCTTCGGGTGGCTCGCCTTCGTCGCCGTCGCCGTCGCGATCGGCGCCGTCGTCGGCACCAAGGCCCTCGACGACGAAGACGCGAACGTTCGCGACTCGGGCCGCGCGGAGGCGATCATCGACCGCGGGGCCTACCCCGAGTCGGCCGAGGAATCCGTCCTCGTCCAGAGCCGGTCGGCCACCGCGACCGACCCGGTCTTCCGCGCCGTCGTCCGGCAGGTCGCTCAGCGCATCTCGCGGCTCGAGGGCGTCACCGAGGTCCGCTCCCCGCTCGACCGCGAGAACGGGAACCTCGTCTCGGCCGATCGGCACTCGGCGATCGTCCAGTTCGACGTCGCCGGCGACGACACGGCCGCCGAGCCGAGCGTCGAGAAGGCGCTCGCCGCGGTGGAGTCGATCGGCGAGAGGAACCCGGGCTACGCCGTCGAGGAGTTCGGCGGCGTCAGCGCCGGCATGGCGCTCGACGAGACGATCGGCAAGGACTTCGATCGAGCCGAGTACCTCGCGCTCCCGATCACGCTCGGCATCCTGATCGTCGTCTTCGGCGCGCTCGTCGCGGCCGGGATCCCGCTCCTCCTCGGGCTCTCGGCCGTCATGGCCGCGATCGGGCTCCTGTCGATCCCGAGCCACTGGTTCCCGATGGACGACGCGTCCAACTCCGTCATCCTGCTGATCGGCCTCGCCGTCGGGGTGGACTACTCGCTCTTCTACCTCAAGCGCGAGCGCGAGGAGCGGGCGGCGGGGCGCGGCAAGGAGGCGGCGCTCGAGGCCGCCGCCGCAACGTCCGGCCGAGCCGTCCTGATCTCCGGCCTGACCGTCATAGCCGCCCTCGCCGGCCTCTTCCTCGGCGGAACGAAGATCTGGACCTCGATCGCGATCGGCACGATCCTCGTGGTCGCGATCGCAGTGGCCGGATCGCTGACCGTGCTTCCCGCGATGCTCTCCTGGCTCGGCGACCGCGTCGAGAGGGGCCGCATCCCGCTCGTGCACCGGCTCCGCCGCGCGGACGGAAACTCCCGCGTCTGGGCGGCGATCCTCGACCGCGTGCTCCGCCGGCCGCTCGTCTCGGCAGCGGCGGCCGCGAGCTTCCTCGTCGTCCTCGCGCTTCCGACGCTCGGGCTCCACACCTCGCTCCCCGGCGCCGCGGCGCTCCCGGACGACCTTCCGGTCATGCAGACCTACAACCGGATCCAGGCGGCCTTCCCCGGCGGGCCGCTGCCGGCGGCGGTTGCGATCGAGACGGACGACGTCACGGCGCCCGAGGTCCGAGCGGCGATCGCCGACCTCCGCGACCGGGCGCTCGCGACCGGGCTCATGGACGATCCGATCCAGGTCGACCCGAGCCCGAACCGCCGCGTTGCCGTCATCTCCGTCCCGCTCGCGGGCGAGGGAGCGGGCGACGCGACGTCCGAGCGGGCGCTCGCCGTCCTTCGCGAGGACGTCCTTCCCGCCGCCTTCGCGGGTACCGGCGTCGAGTTCGCCGTGACGGGCGAGACGGCCGCCTCGGAGGACTTCAACGAGCTCATGAAGGACCGCGCGCCGCTCGTCTTCGCGTTCGTCCTCGGGCTCGCGTTCGTGCTCCTCCTCGTGTCGTTCCGCTCCGTCGTGATCGCCGGGAAGGCGATCGTCCTGAACCTCCTCTCGGTGGCGGCTGCGTACGGGCTCCTCGTGGCGGTGTTCCAGTGGGGCTGGGGCGAGTCGCTCCTCGGCTTCGAGTCGACGGGCGCGATCACGGCTTGGCTCCCGGTCTTCATGTTCGTGATCCTCTTCGGCCTCTCGATGGACTACCACGTCTTCATCCTGAGCCGGATCCGCGAGGCGTACGACCGCGGTCTTCGGACGGAGGACGCCGTCGCGTACGGGATCAAGACCACGGCCGGCGTCGTCTCCGCTGCGGCGTTCGTGATGGTCGCCGTCTTCGCGATCTTCGTGACGCTCTCGACCGTCGAGATGAAGCAGGCCGGGTTCGGGCTCTCGACGGCGGTCCTGATCGACGCGACGATCGTGCGGGCTGTCCTCCTCCCGGCGGCGATGAAGCTCCTCGGCGACTGGAACTGGTACCTGCCGCGCTGGCTCCAGTGGCTCCCTCAGGTCTCGCACGAGACCGAGGCGCCCCGGGGAATCCCGGTGCCGAGCCCCGCCGGACGCTAAGAGTCGCGGCGACGTGAGCGGAAGGCCCCGGGCGACCGGGGCCTTCCCCGCGCCTACGGCCGGGCGACGTCGTCGCCCTCGTCCGGCGCGACGACCTCTTCGACGTCGTCCCCGGAGAGCGCGCCCGGGTCGCTCACGCCGACCGGGGAACCCTCGGCGGGTGAGCCCGGGGGGACGCCGACGCCGTGCGCGCGATCGTCGGGCGGCGACTCCGCTCCCCCAGCGTCGGCGTCGGGATCGCCCGGCTCGCTTGCTCCTCGCCGTCGGAACCAATCCAGGAGTCCCATCATGCGGCGCAGACTACCCCTGGCGACTGACGGACGAGCCTGTGCTCGCCTCGCGCGATTCCCTGGGGGCGATTTCCCCCGGGGGACCGCCCATTCCCCCCTCGCGGTCAGCGTACCGTCGTTCGGCCCACCGAGAGGGGACCGTTCGCCGCGAAAGCGCGAGGAAGGGTGACGGACCTCACCGGTGGCCGAAGTGGTGCGCGTCCGGGAGCGCGGCGCTCACCTCGAGGTCACTCGCAGCCCGGCGGGCGAGCGGGGCGAGCGTCACGAGTTCGTCGACGACGATGTTCCGGTTGCGCTCGTAGCGCTCGAAGCGACCGCGTGCGAGGAGGAGCGGCTCACCCCGGACGACGGGGCGGAAGCGGTCGTAGACGGGCGGTGGGACGACGAGGTTCACCTGCCCGTGCTCGTCCTCGAGCAACATGAAGACGACGCCGTTCGCCGTCGCCGGCCGCTGGCGCGCGACCACCATCCCGGCGAAGGCGACGCGGGCGCCGTGCGCGAGGGTCGGGAGATCGGTCGACAGGACGACCTCGGGAGGAAGGTGCGGGCGAAGGAGCTCGAGGGGGTGCCTCCCGACGGAGAGGCTCGTCATCCGGTAGTCGGCCAGCATCCGCTCCCACGGCGTCTCCTCCGGAAGCTCCGGGATCGGTGTCGTCGGGTCGAGCGGCAGCGCAAGCTGACGCTCCTCGCCCCGGTGGCCGACCGAGACCGAGCGCGGCGCGAGCCCGAGGCGCCAAAGGAGCTGTCGCCGCGGCCAGCCGAACGAGTCGCAGGCGCCCGAGAGCACGAGCGCCTCGACGGCGGGTCGGTCGAGCGGCGCTCGCTGCGCGAGGTCGCGGACGCC
>JALZFU010000016.1 GCA_030861385.1 Actinomycetota bacterium | reverse complement strand
GACGACGACGCCGCCGGCGCTTGCGTGCAGACGGCGCGGGCCGCGATCCGGCGCTAGCTCGCCCTCGTCGATCCGGCGCTGGAGCTCGACCGGGCCACCACGACGAAAGAAGGCGGGCTCCCGCCCGTCGGCAGTGAGGCGCCCGTAGAAGAAGACGGGCAGCTCGAGCTCGTCCGCCAGGCGCTCGGCGAGCGCGATCGCCGCGTGGCGGGCGCGCAGCTCGTCCTCGGGGCGAAGCGGTACGAGCGGGACGACGTCGGCTGCTCCGATCCGCGGATGGGCGCCGGTGTGGGCTCTGAGGTCGACGAGCTCGACCGATCGCCGGATGCCTGCGAGGAGGGTCTCGACGAGCTCGTTCCCGCTTCCCGTGAGCGTGTACACGGAGCGGTGGTGATCCGGGTCGACGTGGACGTCGAGCAGTCGCGCGGGCGCGGACATGGCGTCGCGAAGCGCCGCGAGCGCTTCTGGATCACGCCCCTCCGAGAAGTTCGGCACCGACTCGAGCGGGAGCGCCATGCCGCGAGCATACGAGCCGGCGCGCCGCGCGGTGAGTCGCCCGTCGCAACGGCTCGGATCGCCGGAGCTCCGCCCGAACATCTCGCCTCGCGCCCGGCGGCCGCGGGGCGCGGCGGAAGGCCATGGCTACACTCGGCGTTCGCTTAGTCGTGGCTAACGAGAGCCCCCGATTCCGCCGCACGTTCGTCCGCCTGCTCGGGTTTCTGAAGCCCTACCGCTGGTCGCTCGTCGTCTCGGTCGTCCTCGCCGTCGGCTCCCAGGGGGCGGGACTCGCCATCCCCTGGCTGACCGGCTACGCGATCGACCACGCGCTTCCGGATGAGGACGGCCGGATGCTCGCGATCGTCGTCGCGCTCGTCGCCGTGGCCGGTGTGACGAAGGCGGCGATGCTCGTCGGCCGCCGCTTCATCGCCGGGCGCCAGGCTCTCGGGGTCGACTTCGACCTCCGAAATGCGCTCTACGCCCGCCTCCTCCGCCTGTCCTGGGGCTTCTACGACCGGCATCAGACCGGGCAGCTGATGTCGCGGGCGACGGTCGACCTCCAGTCCGTCCGCTTCTTTCTCGGCTACGGCCTCATCTTCTTCTTCCAGCACGTCATGACCGTCGTCGCCGTGGCGGCGCTCCTCTTCGTGATCGACTGGAAGCTCGCGCTCGCCGCCGTCGCGATCACGCCCGTCCTCTTCGCCGTCGCCTTCCTGTACTCGCGCTTCTCGCACCCGATCCTGAAGGAGGTCCAGCAGCGTCTCGGCGACATGACGATCGTCGCCGAGGAGAACATCGTCGGCGTCAACGTCGTCAAGTCGTTCGCCCAGGAGGGCCGCGAGGAGCACAAGTTCGCTCGCCGAAACGAGGCCGTCTTCGACGAGTCGGTCCGCGCCCTCCGCCAGCGCGCCGTCTACGTCCCGATCATCGCGTTCCTGCCCCTCCTCGCTCAGGCCGCCGTGCTTCTCGCGGGCGGCCACCAGGTCGTTTCCGGCCGCCTGGAGCTCGGGGAGTTCGTTGCCTTCAACGTCTATCTCCTGATGCTCGTCTGGCCACTCCGAATGCTCGGCTACTGGATCAACGAGTTTCAGCGCGCGGTCGCGTCGGGAGAGCGGATCTTCGAGATTCTCGACGAGCCCGAGGAGATCGCCGAGCGGCCCGACGCGCGGCCGCTTCCACCCGGCGGCGGCGCGGTTCGCTTCGAGGGAGTCAGCTTCGGCTACGACGCGACGCGTCCAGTCCTCCGCGACATCGACCTCGAGATCGAGCCGGGGCAGACGGTCGCGCTCATCGGGCATACCGGCGCGGGGAAAACGACGCTCACGGCGCTCGTGCCACGCTTCTACGACGTGAGTTCCGGGCGCGTCCTCCTCGACGGCTTGGACGTTCGCGACGCACGCCTTTACGACCTGCGCCGCGCGATCGGTCACGTCTCCCAGGATCCCTTCCTCTTCTCGGCCACGGTGCGGGAGAACATCGCCTTCGGCGCGCCGGGAGCGACGGACGCGGACGTCGAGCGCGCCGCGCGCATGGCGCAGGCGCACGAGTTCATCGCGGCGCTCCCGGGCGGTTACGACACCGTGATCGGCGAGCGCGGTATCACGCTCTCCGGGGGGCAACGCCAGCGGATCGCCATTGCGCGCGCGATCGTCGTCGACCCGCGCGTCCTCATCCTCGACGACGCCACCGCGTCCGTCGACGCGACGACCGAGGCGCAGATCCGCCTCGGCCTTCGCGAGGCGATGCGGGGCCGAACGACTCTCATCATCGCGCACCGGCTCTCGACGATCTCGCTCGCGGACGAGGTCGTCGTCCTCGAGCACGGCCGCGTCGTCGCGCGCGGTGGCCACGAGGAGCTCGGCGAGACGAGCGCGGTGTATCGGGAGATCGCAGCGCACGGACTCGTCCAGGCGCGCGTCCTCACCGAGGCCGAAGAGGCGACCGCCTAGCCGTGCGCGTCTACCAGCCGGGTAGCCACCTGACGCAGCGAACCGGCGAGCGGGTCGACGACTGGAGCTGGGCGCGAACAGTGCGGCGAGTCGCTCTCCTCGCGCGCCTGACCCGGCCCTACCGCGCGCGAACGGTGGTCGCGGTCGCGTCCCTCCTCGCGTCGATCGCGACCGCGCTCGCGCCGCCCTACCTCGCGAAGCTCGCGATCGACGACGGCATCCGCGGCGAGGACCTGACGCTCCTCGGCTGGATCGTCGTCGCCTTCCTCGGCACGGGCCTCCTCAACCTCGTTGCGACCGCCGGCCAGACGTACGCCATCGGCTGGGTGGGCGAGCGCGTCCTGACAGACCTTCGTGCGCGCCTCTTCGGCCACCTACAGCGCCTCTCGCTCGGGTACTACGAGCGGAACCGCGCGGGCGCGGTCATCTCGAGGATCACGAACGACGTGGAGGCGCTCGACCGGCTCGTCACCGAGGGCGTCGCGAGCCTCTTCCAGAACACGCTCACGCTCTTCGGCTCGGCGATCATCCTCTTTCTGCTCGACTGGCGCCTGGCGCTCGCGACGCTCGCCGTCTTCCCGCTCATGAGCGTCGCGACGACCCTCTTTCGCCGCTACTCGTCGCGCGCGTACCGGCGGGTGCGCGAACGTCTCGCCACCGTCACTGCGACCCTCGCCGAGGACATCGCGGGCATGCGCGTCGTCCAATCGTTCACCCGCGAGCGCGACAACCTGCAGCGGTTCCGGGGCGTGAACGAGGACTACCGCGCGGTCAACCACGAGACCGTCGTCCTGAACGCGCTCTACTTCCCGTTCGTCGAGTTCCTGTCGGCGGCCGCGACGGCCGTCGTCCTCGGACTCGGCGGCTACCTCGTCTTCGACGGGTCGATGACGGTGGGGACGCTCTTCGCCTTCATCGGCTACCTCTCGAACTTCTTCGACCCGGTCCAGCAGCTCTCGCAGCTCTACAACACGTTCCTCTCGGCGGTGGCGGCCCTGGACAAGATCATCGACGTCATGGACG
>JALZFU010000353.1 GCA_030861385.1 Actinomycetota bacterium | reverse complement strand
GTGCTCCAGCGCGCGCTCGCCGCGCACGACGGCGACCTGCTCCTCGCCGAGCTCGCCTCGCGGGGGCTCGACCCGCACGAGGCGTCTGCGCTTCGCCTCTTCGGCCCCACCTCATCCTCCGGCGCGTCGCACTCGTTCCGCTGCGAGCGCGACGTCACGGTCGTAGTCGCCGCGCCGGCGGGCCGGATCGTGGACGGCGATCCGCCGCCGTCCGAACTCCTCGTCGAAGTGCGGCGGACGATACCGCGCCGATACGGCGAGACCGAGCTTCCGCCCCCGCTCGCCGAGCCTCGCCTCGACTTCCGCGTCGGCAAGGCGACGGCGCGCTCCTACGAGGTGAGGGCGGGCGAGTACATCCAGGTGATCGACGTCGAGGGGAAGCAGTGCTCGGACTTCCTCGCCTTCCACCGCGCGAAGCTCGAGGACGGCGTCGAGCGCGGGCTCGATTCCACCGTCACGCGAACCCTGATGGGGAACGCGTATCCGACACCGGGCCTGCACGGGAAGTTCTACGACGTCGACATGGATCCGCTCGTCGAGGTCGTGCGCGACACCGTCGGGCGCCACGACACCTTCGCGCTCGCCTGTACGGCCAAGTACTACGAGGACATGGGCTATCCGGGTCACACGAACTGCACGGACAACTTCAACGGGCAGCTCGATCCGTACGGGATCGCGCCCCGCCGGGGCTGGCCCGCGCTCAACTTCTTCTACAACACGAGCTTCGACTCGACGATGGTGATGACGATGGACGAGCCGTGGTCGCGACCGGGCGACTACGTGCTCCTCCGCGCGATGACCGACCTCGTCTGCGCCTCGTCGGCCTGCCCCGACGACATCGACCCGGCGAACGGGTGGCAGATCACGGACGTCCACGTCCGCGTCTACTCGCCCGAGAACCGCTTCTCGGTGGCCATCGCGCACCGCGTCACACCGGACGCCCAGCCCGTCCTGACGCGGGAGACGACCTTCCATCCGCGGACGTCGGCGCTGACGAGGGACTTCACCGAGTACCGCGGCTACTGGCTGCCGAACCGCTTCCAGAACGAGGGCGCGATAGCCGAGTACTGGGCGTGCCGCGAGAAGGTCGCCGTCATGGACCTCTCCCCGCTTCGCAAGTGGGAGATCCTCGGCCCGGATGCCGAGGCGCTCGTCCAAGCGGTGATCACGAGGGACGCCCGGCGGCTCTCGGTCGGGCAGGTGACGTACACCGCCGTCTGCAACGAAGCGGGCGGGATGATCGACGACGCGACCGTGTTCCGGCTCGGCCCGGACAACTTCCGCTTCGTCGGCGGTGACGAGTACGACGGCGTCTGGCTCAAGGAGCAGGCGAGGGGACGCGACCTCCGCGTCCAGGTCAAGCCTTCGACCGACCAGCTCCACAACCTCGCGGTGCAGGGGCCCGAAAGCCGCGCGCTCCTCGCGAAGATCGTCTGGACGCCGCCGACGCAGACGCCGCTTCCCGAGCTCAAGTGGTTTCGCTTCACCATCGGGCGGATCGGCGACTACCGAGGGATCCCGATCGTCGTCTCACGCACGGGCTACACGGGCGAGCTCGGGTACGAGGTCTGGTGCCACCCGAGCGACGGCCCGGCCGTGTGGGACGCCGTCTGGGAGGCGGGCCGGGCGCATGGTCTCGCGCCGCTCGGCCTGGAAGCGCTCGACATGCTGCGGGTCGAGGCGGGCCTCATCTTCGCGGGTTACGAGTTCGACGACTCGGTCGACCCCTTCGAAGCCGGGATCGCGTTCGCCGTGAACCTCGACAACGAGGAGGACTTCGTCGGCCGCGAGGCGCTCGTCGAGCGGAGCGCGCACCCCCAGCGCACGCTCGTCGGCCTCGAGCTCGAGGGCAACGAGACGGCGGGCCACGGCGACCCCGTCTACGTCGGGAGGCAGCGCATCGGTGTCGTCACGAGCGGGACGCGAAGCCCCGTCCTTCGCAAGAACATCGCGCTCGCTCGCCTGGCCGTCCAGTTTCGGGAGGCCGGCACGGACGTCCAGGTCGGAAAGCTCGACGGCCACCAAAAGCGGATCCCGGCCGCGATCGTCCCGAT
>JALZFU010000271.1 GCA_030861385.1 Actinomycetota bacterium | reverse complement strand
GTGTACGACTTCCCGGTCGCGCCAGCAATATCGCTGCAGCTGCTGGTGGCCGCGGCGCTGTTGTGCTGCTGCACTTGTGTGGCAGTGAGCGGGAAGTTGTAGATGGCGAATTCGTCGACGTTCGCGTCCAGCCCGTCGTTGCTGCTGACCGGGTTGTGACCGATCGCCACCTGCTGCGTGTTGTTCGTGAGCGTCACGTTCGTGACCGAGCCGGTGACATCGACACCGTCGATGTAGAGGTGCACCGACGAGCCGCTCTTCGTCGCGACGATGTGGTGGTAGCTGCCATCGGCGGAAATCGTCTTCGTCGACGTCGCGATCGCGTTCCCACCCGATTGCCGCATCGTCACCGCACCCGACGGAAGCAACCGAAGCACCAGCGTTCCGACGTTCTTGGTAGCGATGTTCCCGCCAACGGTCGTGGACGGCGGGAGACTGAAGACGCGCATCCAGACCTCGTAGCTGACCGCGTCGCCGTAGTTCAGCGAAGGCGAATGCGGAACGGTCACCGTCCCGTTCGCGCTCGATCCTTTGAACCGGACCGCCGTATCGCCGTCGGCGGCGAGGGCACCAGTCTGGTTCAACGCATAACCGCCGCTGTACGTGCCGGTGTTGCCCTTCCCCGACGTATCCGCGGCAGTCGTCCCCGAACTCTCACCGACACGCCAATACCCAACAGGGGCGTCCGCCCGGACGGCGTTCGCATAACTCGTCACACAGCGCCGCCACTGGTACGCGTACGAGATTGGGTCAGTCCCCGTCCAGGCCCCCGGATCCGCGGTCAGCGTCGAGCCCTCCTGCGCCGTCCCGGTGATCGTCGGCGGAGACGTGTTCGCCGGCGCGACGACATCGGTCGTCGTCGTCACGACGAGCTGCGCCGCGACCGAGGAGCCCGCCTCGCGGCTGTCGAGGGATGTCTTACTGTTCGTCGTCGTCAGAGCGACGCTGACGAGTCCGCCCGAGGTAACGAGCGGCGTGATGTCCGTCGATACCCACTGACCACTCGAGAACGCGCCCGAGGACCTCGTGACCGTCGTTGCGACAGCGGGAGCGTTCCCGTACGTAATCGTGTTCTCACCCCACGAGTTGTCGGCGACAGCACGGACGTCGTACCCGTCGGTCGAACTGCTGCTCGCGTGCAGTCGCAGGGTCGCGCTCAGCACCGTCCCCGACAGACCCTGCGTGTTGAACCGGAGGTAGCTCCGCGCGGTCGGCGAAGCCTGGACGTTCAGTTGCTTCGCCGTCCCGAAGTTCTTGGTCGACTGGTTCTGGACGACGTAGGCGTCGGCCACGACCGCGAACGTCGTCGTCGAGTTCGAGGCCGTCCCGCCGGTGGCCACGAACAGCGACAGAAACGCCGCAGCAGCTGCCGCGACGACAGCGAATCGCGCGCTGCTCATCACGCGGCGGGCGCGACGCGACGGTCGAGGGTCCGCCACGCCCGATCGAGCGCTCCTACCGGCGGTCCGTACGGATGTGCTGGGTTCGAACGTGGGTGCCCGTCCTCGATGCGGCGCCGCCTTTGTCGAAGATGACGTCACCGCGAGGTGGCGGCCGCAGTGCCGCGCGCCGCTTGATCGTGCGGCGCCTGATCATACAACCCTGGGCGCCCTAAATCCAGTCTCGCCCTAGACTCTTCGCCAGTCTTTGGGAGACCGCACCTCGTGCAGCGTCCGGCGAGACGAGGCATGCCCCGGCAATGGCCGCGTCGTCAATATCTCGGAGAACCACGTTTCGCGGCGACCGGAGGAACATGAATGCGGCACCGATAGAACGGCCGGCGACAGGGGAGACGGGCCCGCTCTCGTACAGCGTGGTCATTCCCACGCTCGCGCAGCGGTCAACGTTGCGCGACTGTCTTGCCAGCATCGCGCGTCAGACGCGCCTGCCGGCCGAGGCGATCCTCGGCGTGCCCCCGGCGCGAACGTGCCGGACGCCGGGCGCGACGGTCGTGCGTGCCGACGTCGTGTCGACCGTCGCGCAGCGCAACGCAGGAGTGCGCGCGGCGCGCTCTCCTCCCGTCCTCTTCGTCGACGACGACATCACGCTCGATCCCGATTGGGGGTCGTACCGCCGAGACCTGCTCCAGCGGGAGCCTTTCGACGAGAGCTTCACCGGCTACGTCTTGACGGAGGATGCCGATCTCGCCGCGCGGATGATCAAACTGCGCCGCTCGTACACACGCCTCGGGCGCGGTGCTGGCACGCGGACCCGACGCTGCGTACCGGCGTGGGCGAATGGTCGCGTTCTTCCGGGGCGGCACCGGCGACGGGGACTGCTGGGGCGTGTGGCGCGGGAGTGGGCGAACGCGGCCGAGCTCGCCATCCTGCTCACGCGCGCGCTACGCGATCGCGACCTCGCGGCGGCCCGCGCATATCTTCGTGGCTTGCGTGAGACGGCGCCCACCTGAGGAGCGAACCGTCCGCCGATCGTCGCCGAAAGTGCTTCTGACCAGAGACCGTCTCAGCTCGTGACGATCAGCGACCACCCCGTCCACGGGCTGGTGACAATCCGCCTGATCGGTGCCCCGCCCAGCGTTCTGCGCAGCATCGAGCGGATTTTCGGGCCCGCCTCTGCGGACTCCACCGCCGACCCCGACGTCGTCGTGTCGTTCACCGACGCGCTCGAAACGCGCGGCCGCTTGCGCTTCCTCGGGCTACGGGACGCGGCATTCGACGCCGACGCGTTCTACGTGGTCGACGCCGCCGGCCGGCGCAGCCGGCTCGATTTCGAGACGCTCGGACAGCGAACCGAGATCGTCTGCGAACGCGGCGTCCGGAGCGTGCCATTGCTGCTGGCGGTGGTCGGGCTGCGGCTGCTGCGGAAGGGATACGTCCTGCTGCACTCGTGTGCCTTCCGGTTCCGCGACCAGGGAACCATTGTCTGCGGATGGCAGAAAGGCGGCAAGACGGAGATGCTCCTGGCGTTCATGGCCGCGGGCGCCGAATACGTCGCTGACGAGTGGACGATCCTCGCGGCGGACGGCACGAGCGTCTACGGGCTGCCGGGCATTGTCCAGGTCTGGGGCTGGCACTTGCGCGAGCTGCCCGAGCTCTCGGCGAGGCTCACGCGTCGTGAGCGGGCGCGGATGGGCGCGCTGCGATCGTTCCAGCGGCTCTACCACGGTCTTCCGCGGGTCCCGGACCCGAGCGGTTTTCCCGGAGACGTCCTCCAACGCCTGAGCCTGGAGGGCGGCAATTCGCTGGTCGGCCAGGTGCGCGCGCCGGCTGAGCGGCTCTTCGGCGACCGGATTGCGAGGACGCGCATCTCGCTCGACCGCGTGTTCTTGGCGACGTCGTCGGACTCCCCGACGAGCATCGAACGCGTCGCCGGCGGCGAGATCGCGGCGCGCATGGCTGCCTCGCTGAGCTGGGAGAGACGCCGCCTGCTCGCGGCGTACGACCAGTTCCGGTTCGCGTTTCCCGACCGCAGCAGTAGCTGGGTCGAGCAGGCGACCGCTACCGAGCGGACGCTGCTCGCGAACGCGCTGGCGCCGCACGTGGCGCATGAGCTGACGCATCCCTACCCGGTCCCGCTCCGAGAGCTGTTCGACGTCGCGGCGCCGCTGTACGCCGCGTGACACAAGGAACCTGGCGCGCGGCCAGCCGTCCGTCCTCTGGCTGCCGTACGCGCGACTTCGGCGATCGTCTGCCGGTCGATGCCCGACTCGGCGTTCGCGGTCAGACCGCCGCTAGGCTCTCCTCCTAGATCGGGATCTCGATTACTCCGTACTCGTCGGCGCGCGCCGCTACGGGACTTCGATCCGAATCCAGTCGATCCTGATGTCTTCTCTCCCTCTCGTCCCCGTCGGGCAGCCGGTCAAGCTGCACTCCTGCTGCAGCACGACGCGCTTGAGCGTGTCCGGCACGGTCGTCCTCGATCCTCGGTAGACCCAGATCGGGTCTCGGAACCGGTCGCGGAAGACGCGGACGACATGGTTCCGGCGCGAGAAGCGCCACACGTGCCACCGCGTCAAGTCGACGCTATACCTCCGATAAACCTGACGATTGTCCGGCGCATAGTGGAGGAACGTGAAGCAGCCCGCCAAGCTCGTCGACTCGCAGAAATCCTCCTCGCCCGCTTCGGGCCAGTTCTCGTCTGGCCATCGCATCGGTATGACGCGGTGGCCGTGAACGCGTCGATGTGCGATGCGCCAGCGGAGAGTGATTCGTTGATCCACCGATGCATACGCCTTTTTCAGCTTCATACCGCCCGTGTACCAGCCCGCGCCGCAATCGCCCCTCCATTCGTACTTCATGAGGAGGTGCAGATGGCCGTTGGAGACGAAGTTGTGCGAAGGGCGGGCGCAATTATGCGCGCCGCTCCCGTAAGGGCCGTCGTACGGTGACCAGTGCGCCGGTGGTCGACCCCGGCCCGAGAACTGGTCGTTCACGACCGTCGTCCATGCGCCGGCTTCGCTGCTGCACAGAATGCAGAGTGCGACGACCATGCCTACGGTAAGGACGCGCGTCACGACGCGTCCAACGTCCCATCATCTCGTGATCGCCCGGATGTGTCGGGATTCACTCCGATCTTCCGAGCGGCTGCCTTCAACGTGCGGCAGAGGTTCCGGCGCGAATGCGACGCCAAGCGCGGGAGTATGCCTCGGAGCATCCAAGAGCGCCACTTCGACTGCGGGAGCACCGCCCGCGGCGCGACTATCCGATCCTCATGGTCGCGTCCGTGGCGAAGGCGGGTGCGCTTCGCTCAGCGCGCCACCGCTCGTACACCGCGAACGAAACCGCCGACTCCTGAACGGCGAGCCCGGTCGACTCTAAGACGGTGTCTCGTCGTCAACTTGTACGGCCCTCCTCCTCGCCGATGAGGATGCCGAGCTCGGGGGTGTCGTGGCGCCGCGCGCTTGTCCTCGACGGCGCGCCGACGTCGCCGTTGCGCCCGCCTGCTCCCATTCGTCGCAAAGGACGCGGGCGCGAAGGAGCTCCCGACGGCGATCTCCTCCCTTTTCCGGGGCGTCCCCGCCCACGAGGCTTACATGCTGGCCCCGCGCGGCGCGAGCCGGCGATGAAGACGAACTCGGCGCCGGACGACGCAGAGGTCAGTGACAGACTTGGGATCCGGCGTCCACGTATGAACTGCCGGGTTC
Source organism: Actinomycetota bacterium (assembly GCA_030861385.1). Classification (GTDB taxonomy): domain Bacteria; phylum Actinomycetota; class Thermoleophilia; order Gaiellales; family Gaiellaceae; genus JALZFU01. Next base: position 18,317 of record JALZFU010000271.1, on the reverse strand, counting down.
CGGCACGAATCGCCAGTCGTAGCTGCCGTCGTTCAACGTCAGCTCGAGGACGCCGAAGGCGGTGGCGTTTCCGGCGATCCGCCTGGAGTCGTCCCGGTAGGAGTAGTAGCTTCGGCCGCCGGTGCCAACGATGAACTCGCGGATGCCGCGCATCGAGTCGTGCACGCCGAGCGGCGTCATCTTCCACATGCGTTGGTAGTTGTGGTCGTGGCCGTTCAGGACGACCTCCGCGTCGGCGTCGTAGAGCGCCTCCCAGAGGGGCCTGTACGTAACGTCGTCCGTGTGGGAGCCGCCCGTGAAGAGCGGCTTGTGCCAGTAGGCGAGCGTGCACGTCGCGCTAGACGCGGCCAGATCCTGCTTTAGCCACGTAAGCTGCGCGGAGCCTTCCCCGACGGGCACCTCGGAGTTGAGCGCGATCAGATGCCAAGTGCCGAGGTCGTACGAGTAGTAGCCCCGCCTCGGATCACCGGCGAACGCGCCGAAGTAGCTGAAGTAGCCCGAGGCACCGGCCTGGTGGTAGTCGTGGTTTCCGGGGACCGGGCGCGTGATCCTCTTGTAGCGACCCCACGTGGGCTCGTAGTACGTCCGAAACTCGTCGAGGGTCGCATCGGGGTACGCGTTGTCGCCCGTCGTCAGGACGAGGTCCGGATTGAGGGAGTCGAGGAGCCCTGCGGTGATCTCGTCGCCGTCGCCCTCACTCGCGATGTCGCCGGCCACGGCGATCCTCGGTGCGCCGGCGGGCTGCGGAGGCGGCGGAACCTGGACGGGGTCGCCTCCGTTTGCGACCGTGAAGCGCACGCCGACGGAGGCAGTGACGTTACCGGCATGGTCGCGCGCGGTCGCGACGATCGTGTGCGCGCCGTTCGCGACGCCCCACGTCTCCCACGTCTCGCCCCAGTCTGGGGCAGTGCTGTCCTCCGCGACCTCGATGCCGTCGACGTAGTAAACGACCTGCACGACACCGCCGTCGTCGTAGGCAAAGGCGCCGAGCCTGATCGCCCCGGAGACCGTCGCGCCGGCGAGCGGTGCAGTCACCGCCACCGTCGGCGGCGCCGCCATCGTGCTGCTCGACGCTCCGGCGAGGACGGCGATGGCCAGAGCCGCCGCTGCTGCAAGCCGCATCAGGCGGCGCACCCACGGCGGTCGACTGCTATGCGAAGTTCCTCTTCTCAAGCGATCGGGCCCGACGACAGGCCCGTCCCTTCCGCAGACCGATCGACCATAACAGGGCGGTTCGGGAGCCGCAACTTAGGCAGCATCGGCGAGACGAGCCGACCCGCTGCCCCGCACTCGTCACGAGCGCATTCTGGGAAGCGACACGGTCGATGGCGTCATCGTCAGGAGCGCTCCGACGCCGCTCCGCGCAGGGCCGGCGCTCTCCGGCACGAGCGCGTCCGAGCGGCTCGCTTCACGCTCGTCGAGGCACGCGACCTCGGCGGTGATCGCGCGCGGGTGCGCTTGCCCGCTATCTCTCCGGCAGGGTCCGGCTGCCGACTAGTGCCGCGGCAAGACCTCGCTCAGCTTGTCACGCAGGGTCTGCCGAATGATCCCGCGCCAATCGGGGTCTCCCTTGAGCAGGGCGCGCGTCATCGAGACCGCCTGATCGAGCGTGATGTGCGGCGGCAGGGGAGGTACGTCAGGGTCGACCACGGCGTCGATGACGAAGGGCCGATCGGCGCGAAGCGCCTCGTCCCAGGCCGCTCCGACCTCCTCGGGCGACTCGATGCGACGCCCTGCAAGACCCAGGGAGCGGGCGAAGTCGGCGTAGCCGACGTCGGGGAGGTTCTGCGAAGTCGGGAACTTCGGGCTGGACTCCATCGCCCGGTGCTCCCAGGTCACCTGGTTGAGGTCGCGATTGTTGAGCACGAGGACGACAAGCCGCGCATCGGCCCAACGCTCCCGATACTTCGCGATCGTGATGAGCTCGGCGAGGCCGTTCATCTGCATCGCGCCGTCCCCGGCTAGCGCGAAGACGACCCGCGTAGGATGGGCGAACTTCGCGGCAATCGCGTACGGCAGCGCGCTGCCCATGCTCGCGAGCGTGCTCGATACCGACACCTGCATCCCAGGCCGAACCTTGAGGTCGCGCGCGAGCCAGTTCGTCGACGAGCCCGAGTCGCCACAGATGATCGAGTCGGCGGGCAGGCGTGCCGACAGCTCCCAGAAGAGGCGCTGTGGGTTCAGCGGGTTGGCCTCCTGCATCGCGCGCGCCTGGAGCGTCGCCCACCAGTCCGCCACCTCCTGCTCGATCTGCTCGCGCCAGGAGCGGTCGCGCTTCTCCTCGAGGAGGGGCAGCAACGCCCGCAGCGTCTCCCTGGAGTCGCCGACGAGGTTGACCTCGGTCGGGTAGCGCAGTCCGATCATCCGCGGGTCGATGTCGATTTGGACCGCGCGGGCCTGGCCTTCCTGGGGCAGGAACTCGGAGTACGGAAACCCCGTGCCGACGAGCAACAGCGTGTCGCATTGCTGCATCAGGTCCCAGCTGGGCTTGGTGCCGAGAAGACCGATCGCGCCGGTAACGAACGGCAGGTCGTCGGAGACCGCGGCCTTGCCGAGCAGCGCCTTCGCCACGCCGGCGCCGAGCATGTCGGCGACCCCGACGACCTCGTCCGAGGCGTGCAGCGCCCCTTGGCCGACCAGCATGGCCACGCGCTCCCCGGCGTTCAGGACGTCGGCGGCGCGCGCGAGCTCGTCGTCGATCGGCACGACGCGCGGCGGCGAGTAACCGACCGACGAGTGGACGGTACCGTGCTCGTGCGGAGGCTTCGCGACCGCGTCGGCCTCCTGGACGTCGGTCGGCACGATGACGCAGGCGACCGCGCGCTCACCGAGGGCGGTGCGAAAGGCGCGGTCGACGACGTGGCGCGCCTGTGCGGGGTCTACGACCTCCTCGACGTAGGCGGCGACGTCGGAGAAGAGCACCTCGAGGTTGACCTCCTGCTGGTAGCTGCCGCCCAACGCGCTCCGCGCCTGCTGGCCGACGATCGCGACGACGGGCTGGTGGTCGAGCTTGGCGTCGTAGAGGCCATTTAGGAGGTGGATCGCCCCGGGGCCAGACGTGGCAACGCACACGCCGACCTCGCCCGTGAACTTCGCCTGCCCACAGGCCATGAACGCGAGCATCTCCTCGTGGCGCGCCTGCACCCACTCGATCCCCTCGGCGGCTTCGCGACCGAACGCGAGGACGACACCGTTGATGCCGTCGCCGGGGTAGCCGAACACGCGACGGACGCCCCACTCGCGCAGGCGCTCAACGAGGAAGTCGCCGACCGTGTCAGCCGTGGTCGATCTCCCGTTTCTCGAGGTCACGCGTGGCCGGTCCTTCGATCGACGCGCCGGTCAAGCGCGAGCAGTCGCAGGGGCAGTCCCAGCTTCGTTCAGGCGGGTTCCGGTTGAGGTGGGAGCTCATGTGCGTGCACACCGGCGAGAGCGTGTGAAGCTGTCCTTCCTCGTCCCGTAACCGGCGATCTTACGCCCCGCCATGCGAACCAGGCGCCCTTCGCGGCCGCGAAGCTGGTCGAAGTCGCGCGAACGCGATGCAGTCGCCGCTCACGCCCACCCGACAACGGCCGAGCGTCGGCTGGCGAAGCGGGCGCCGAGGAGGGTAAGGCGTGCGGCGATCAATCCTGTAATTCCGCACCAGACGCCGACGATCCCCCAGTCGAAGTGCAGCGACAGGAGCGATACGGGGATGAACACGACGAGCGTCGACGCTACGACCGACCACATCATGTACCGCGTGTCGCTGGCGCCGATCAGGATCCCGTCGAGCGCGAACACCGCGCCGGCGAGCGGCTGCATGAGCGCGAACAAGGGCCATACCAGCGTCGCTTCGTGAATCACGCTGCGATCGCCGGTGAACGCGCGCGGGATCCACTGCGCTAGCGGGAGCAGCACGGCGAACAGGATGCCGGCGCCGACCGACCAGCCGATCATCCGAATCGAAGCCGCATGCGCGCCGTCGGCGTCGCCGGCACCAAGCATTCGCCCCACGATCACCTGACCCGCGACCGCGACGGCGTCGAGGACCAGCGCGAGGAACGTCCAGAGCTGGAAGGCGATCTGGTGCGCGCCGAGCGGAGCGAGCCGGAAAATCTCGTGGTCGTGCGGCGATCGGCGCATCCGCCGGGTGTACGAGCGCGTTTACGACGGGGCATGCGGCGTCCCTGACCGACGCGCACTCCCGAACCTCGCCTGTTCGCGATCGCTTTCGCATCCCGGCCCGGCGCGCTCGCGTGGGTCGCGACGCTCGCAGCGACCCATACGACTTCGCTCTTCCTCCCGCGCCGCGGAGCCGCGCTCACGGCTCGAAGGCGGGCAGGACGTCGTCCGGGTACGGCTGCGTCGTCGATTGAGGGAAGGGCGCATACGCGTCTTGACCCGACCGCGTCTCCTCGGCAACGCCGGCGCCGTGCTTGCGCGCCACTTCGACGACCGGATACAGAAGCTCCTCCGGCTTCGGCCTCGCGCCGACCATCAGGACTGCGCACGGGCCGCCACCCGCGCCCACGAATACGTGCTCGGTCCAGGCGGGACAGTGGACGAAGTCCCACTGCTTCAGCGGCCGCTCTTCGCCTTCGACGAGGAGGAGACACTCGCCGTAGAGCACGAGGAAATCCTCTTGCGCGTTCTCGCCGTGGTACATGCAGTTCGGCTGCCCCGGCATGAGGACCTGGATGTTGATGCCGAAATCGGCAAAGGCAGCGTCTTCGCCCTCGAAGGTGACGGCGGAGCCGAACGTCTCGTGGCGCCACCAGCGCGCGTCGCGTGCATTGACGACGAACCAGCCCTCGGACTCGGGGACGAGGCCGTCGTCTGTCTGCGCCAGCCGTGCTTCTGGGACCACGCGCGCCTCCTTCGCTCGCTTGCAGAGTGAGTGCCGTGAGAGGCTAGTGGCCGCCCGATCCGGCGAGCGAGGCGGGCTCCGTGGACGCCAACCTGCTCACCGCGTCCCGTTGTTTCGCCGCCGCGAGGGTGAGCCGCGGCGCCCTGCCAGACCGCACCGAGGGTAGGGGTTAGAGGCCGAAGGCCGACCGCATGCTCGCGGCCGAGGCCGCGTTCCCGAGGAAGGTGCCGATCCCGAGCATCTCCTCGGTCGTGCGGAGCATCGAGTAGTGGTTGAACGTCGCTGACGAGGTGGCACCGGGTCGCACAGAGGGGCTCATGACGAGCGTCGGGATGTGCTGCGCGTCGTTGGAGTCGTCCTCATCCCAGGTCAGGAAGACGGCGGTCGAGCCCGAGCGGTACGCCGGGCTGGCGAAGATCTTCGGCAGCCACGTCGCGAGCCACGCGTCGCCGTTTCTCACCTCTGCATCGATCGTGCTCGCGTTCGGGCAGGAATGCATGTCGTTGCAGAGGTTCGGCGTGATGAACGTGAATCTCGCCGAGAGATCGGGGGGATCGGTAAGCGGAACGTCCTGGCTCGCACACTGGGTGCGGATGTTCGCGTAGTACGCCGCCGGGTTGTGGCGGACGGCGTAGAGCCCCGAGTTGAAGAGGTAGCAGTTGGACGGCATCGACTCCTCGAGCGAGCGCCACCCGCTCCCGAGCTGCGAGAAGATGCTCGGCACCGAGAGGGGGTGCGCCGAGGGATCGCCGTCGTCCGTGATGCCTTGCGTCGAACCGGAGGTCATCGCGATGTAGTTGGGGAGGCTCGGGTGCGCCTCGGCGAAGAACTGGGTGGCGAGGCCGCACTGCCGCGCGATGCTGTTTATGTAGGGCGCGTTCGAAGACCCGATGACCTGCGAGTACGTCTTGTTCTCCATCACGATCCAGACGACGTGCTGCCAGACCGCGGGCGGCCCGGCCGCCGTTCCGCACGGCCCGGTCGCCGTCGTCGCGTTCTTCACCGTGAAACTCGTCGTTACCGACGTCCCCCAGTTCCCGGCCGCGTCTGCCGCCTTGGCGAAGATCTGATGCGTCCCGTCGGCGACGGTCGCGCTGTTCCAGGTCGCCTGCCACGGCGCGCCGTTCCCGTCCGAGGCGACCTCGGTCGAATCGACGTACCACTTGACCCGCGACACGCCCACGTCGTCGGTCGCGGTCGCCGCGAACGTGACGGTTCCCGAAACGGCGGCCCCGGCCAGAGGTGACGTAATCGTCACGGAGGGCGGGGTCGTATCGGCGGCCACCGGACAGGCCGTCGTGGAGGCGGCCACGTCCGAGCGGCGCGAGACATTGCCCGCGGCGTCGAACGCCTCCACCTCGAAGCTGTGCGCGGTCCCACAGACGAGTCCCGTGACGGTGTAGCTCGTCGAGCTCGTTGTTGCGACCGCCGCTCCGTCGGCGTACACGCGGTACCCGGCCACGCCGACGTTGTCTCGGGCGGCGTCCCAGGCGAGGGAGGCGGTCGTCTGCGTCGCACCGGTTATCCGGAGGTTGCGCGGTCGCTGCGGGGAACTCTTGTCGCCGCGCGTCGTGATCTGGAGGAGCGCGCGGCGGCCTCCCTCACGGCTTGCGAACGCGAAGCCTCTCGCGTCGCGGGTCGTGAGGACGAAGGTGAAGCGACCCTCGCCGGCCACGAGCGACGTGACGTCGACGGACGTCCAACGCCGGGAGCGGAATGCGCCGGAGGCCGTATTCGCCGGCCGGAACGACGGGGCGTTCGCGTACGTGATCGTCTGCTCGCGCCAGCGATTCGTCGCGGCGTGAACCCGGTATCCGCGCGGCGATCGGCGCAACGCGTAAAGACGCAGCGTCGCCGTGGCCACTTCGCCCGTAAGGCCACGCACGTCGAAGCGGAGGTACGTGCGGGCGACGGGGGAGCGGTCGACGCGAAGCGTTCGCGCCGCGCCGAAGTTCGTCCGCCTCTTGGCCGCGCTGACGAACGCGTCGGCTGCCGGCGCGAAGGCGAGTCTCTCCGTACCCTTGACGGACTCGCGGAGGGCCGGGCCCTTGACGGCTGCCCGGGGAGCAGTCGCCACCGCCGCGAGGATCGCGGCCAGCGCGAAAACGATCGCGCAGGCGGGTAGCACTCGTTTCGCCGCGATGAGCTGGTCGATCGAGATCGCGGAACCCTAACGGCGTCTGTCGATCGGCGCAGGGAAGCCTTACAACGCTCTCACACCGGCCGCCGGGACACTCGCCTCCTGAGGGAACTCGTTCCGCCTCCGCCACTGGACGCTCGCTTTGCTCGCAACAGCTGGCGCTGAACTATTCGCGTCCGATCCCCTCCGCCTCGGCGAGGTTTCGCCCGATACGCCGAGCGAGCCTCGGGAAGGCGAGCGTGATGGCGATGCCGACCACGAGCCAGCCGGCGATCATGTACGGGAAGAGGTTGTATGGATGGGGCGGCCGCGGCCACAGGTTCTTGTAGAGCGTGTAGACGAGCGCGGCCAGGGCGAGGATCGGGATGATCACGCGCCACGGCGCTTCCCGCCGACCGAGATGCAGGAACTTCATCGCGCCGATGTTCGTGACCACGTACGCGACGAGCATGCTGAGCACGCCGAGGGTGCCCATGTAGAAGAACGCGTTCACCGAGGTCGTTCCGTTGATCCTGAGCGCGACGCCGACGGCGATTGCGAAGATCATGACGACGACGAGGGCATTGGCGGGAGCGCCCGTGCGCCGCGAAGCCTCCCCCAGGCGGGTCGTGACGAAGCCGTCCCGCCCGAGGGCGAACAGGAGACGCGAGGAGCCGACGGCGCACCCGAGGCCGCTCGCGAACGCGCTCATCATCGCCCCGAAGTTGATGGCGTCCGCCATCGCGCTCCCGACATAGCTCCTCGAGAGATCGTCGAGCGGCGCCGAGGAGTTCGCGAACGCGTCGATCCCGTTCTTGTCGATGCCGAAGCCGAGCGACTGTCCGAGCATGACGAGCGTGTAGAAGACGCCGCAGAAACCGACCGCGACCGCGATCGCGAGCGGGACGTTGCGGCGCGGATTGCTCGTCTCCTCGCCGAGCGAGGCCGCGCCCTCGAAGCCGCCGAAGGAGAGTAGGCCGAAGACGGAGGCGAAGGCGACCGCTCCGATCGTCGTCCCGCTCTCCGGCCGGAACGGCTCGAGCGTGAAGTCTTGACCGTTCGGCGCGCTCCCGCCGATCACCTTGACGTAGATGATCGCGATCAAGAGCGCGACGAGCCCTACTGAGATGAACTCCATGCCGAGCAGCGAACGCGTCACCGCCCTGATGTCGTTGTAGGCGAAGAACCAGAGGAGCGCGGCCGCGACGAGCGAGATGATGACCCAGTCCGGGTTGTCCCAGACCCCGATTCCGCTGAAGAACGACTCGCCGAAGAGACCGATCTCGGCGAAGTTCGCGGCAAGGAAGCACGCATAGGTGGCGAGCAGCGCCCAGCAGGCAAAGAAGCCCGCGCGCGGGCCGACGGTCACGCCGACGAGCGCGTACGTCGATCCGGCGTGGTTGAAATAGCGCGTCAGACGGATGAACGCATACGAGACGAGCGCGATCGCGATCGCGGCGAAGAGGAAGGCGAGCGGCACTGCCCGTCCGACGAGACCTGCGGGGGCAACGCCGTTCAGCGCCATCGCCGCCGTCGGGGCCATGATCCCGACGGAGATCGCAAACGCCTCGAAGAGGCGTAGCTCCCGCCGGAGGCGGCCCCGAGGGCGCTCGACGGCGGCCGGTGCTTCGACCACGCTCATGCTCTCCCTCCTTCGACGAAGATTGACTCGGGGACGAACGAGCCCACGACCCAGTTCGGCGCGTCGACGACCTCATGGATGCGGAGGTCGGCCGCGACGCTCGCGAGGGCGTACGCCTCCTCACGGTCGAGCTGAAAGCGCTCGCCGACGTAGGAGATCGTCGCCCGGACGGCGTCGCGCGCCGCATCCATGAGATCCGGGCCAACCCCCGTGCAGACGTGGTAGCCGGACTCCTCGCTTCGGGCGACCGCTCCCGGCGGGAGGTCGTACTGCGGGGCGTCGACCGCGAAGTCGCGCCGCACCGACAGGCGGACAACGACGTCCATCGCCGCCTCGATCGCCGTCCCGCACACCTCGCCGTCGCCCTGCGCGGCGTGCGTGTCGCCGACGGAGAAGAGAGCGCCGTCGACGCCGACCGGCAGGAAGAGGGTCGTGCCGGGACCGAGGTGCTTCGTGTCCATGTTGCCGCCGAACCGGGACGGCGGCACGATCGAGTGCGGCCCGGGCTCCGCAGGCGCGACGCCTATCGTTCCCGGGAACGGGCGGTACGGCAACGAGATCCGGTCCGCGAACCTGACGGTTCCGCTGCCCGCGTCGACGTCGGAAATGCGAAGCCACGGCTCCGGGTACTCGGCGGCGAGGAGTCCGAAACCCGGGATGATCGCCGTCCAACCCCACGCGGGCGGGATGAACTCGAGGAGCTCGACGGCGAGAACGTCGCCGGGACGCGCGCCTTTCACGTAGATCGGTCCGCTGACCGGGTTGACGTGTGAGAAGTCGAGCTTCCCGACGTCGTCAGCCCCTGAGTCACGTCGGATCTGCTCATCGGAGGCATCCCGGACGTGCAGCTCGACGGTTTCGCCCGGCTCGACTTCGAGCGCCGGCTCGAGCGAGTTGTCCCAGACGTAGTTGAAGGCGTCGCGGCGAACCTCGTGGATGGAGGCCGCGTCCATCTGGTAGTGCCTCCTTGCTTCGGGGGCGGTGATTATTGACAGCGCGACGCCGCCGCGGCAACCACCCGGCGGGCCCCACCTCCCCCGCCGGAGGAAGGTACGTGCGACGCGCGACGCCGGCCCGTCTAGCGAAATCCGGCGACGCCCGCGCGGCGGCCGCGCAACAAGGGCACGGCCGTCTCGTCGGCGAACTGCTCGCCCGTCACGCCGGTTAGGAAGCGCCCGCCGCGGACGAGGCCCCGGGCCTCGAGACGGCGCAGCGCCCAGAGGATCTCTCGCCACGGAACGGCCAGTCGTTCCTTCAGGTAGACGTCTCGGAACACGACGCCCCAACGCCGCAGGAGCTGTGACGCGGCGATCTCGGCCAACTCCTCGAGGTCGTCGATGGGTTGGGCGGCGGGCAGGAGCGTCCAGCGGCCCTCGACGCCCTGCCGCCACGCGCCTCGCCGGCCTCGCGAACCCAGGCGGGGGTGGGGCCGCTGCCGGCGGGCGAACCGGGTTCGCGAGTGGAGAAGGGACCGAACCGCGTTGAATCCGTCGGCAGTGACGAGTCCCCGGGCGACGCCGTCCCAAAGGCCTTCCTCGACCTCGGTGGCGAGGCAGCCCGTGAGCGCCTGGAGGTCGGAGTGGAAGAGGGCGCCGTGTCTGCGCAGGGCGGCGAGCACCTGCTGCCCGGCGCCGGCGTTCGGTTCCGCCGGCGCGGCGGCCCCGCGATGGGCCTGGAGGAGCCAGGGCAGATCCTGCCGAAGCAGGAAGGCGATAGGCGTCCGGCGCGACGGAGTCTTGCCGGAGCGGCGACGCCCCTCTCCCGCGGGATCGTCGCGGTCGGCGACCGGCTCGACGACGGACAGCCTCCCCCATACGACCTCGCCGGACAGACAGAGGTCATCGAGCCATTCGGGGCGATAGGCCTCGACCCGCTCGGCGAAGAGCCGCTCCCAGTCCCCGGCCGGGAACTCGAATCCCTGGAGCTGCTCGATCATCTCGGCCAGTCCCGCTCTTCCCTGGCGTTGGCTTCCGGGCGCCGCATGCCACCACGACTGGAGGAACGCCTGCCACTCCTCCCGGCTGACCGGGCGAACCTCCGCCCGGCGCCGCTCCCGCGTGTAGCCGTGGATCCGAGCCAGGAGGCGGCGGGCGCACCACTGCTCCCCTCGCTCGGGCTCGAACCCCCCGCTCACGGCGAACCCGCGTGCCCGGAGGCCCTCGAGGGCGGTGGTGATCGAGGTCGGCGGGAGGCCGGTGGCCGCGGCGAGATCGTCCACCGCGACGGGACCCGAGACGTCGAGATGGCCGCGTACGAGGGCGAGAGCCGCCTCCTCGGCCTCGACCGCGTCCTGCGAAGGGACCAGGACGGGCGGAACCGGGTGATCGGGCACGAACCGGGCGCCCGGAAAGAGGGTCTCGACCTCGGCTCGGCGTTCGGTCGCCGCCCACAGGACGTCGGTCGCCCGGGGCCGGTGGACTTCGAAGGAGCGGCCGGCGCGAGCGAGGTCCCCGAAATGGTCGACCCATTCGCGCCGCGGCCGGGCGGCGACGAGGGACAGGAGCACGTCGTGGAGCTCGTCGGCGCCGCGCACGTCCGGCGTCGCCTCCGCCCGCACCCGGTCGATGGCGTCTGCGTCGAGCCGGCCCAGCTCGCGTGGCTCCACCGGCAGGCCCCGGCGCAGCGGTACCGCGCGAGAGCGGCGCTCGGCGATCTCGGTGTCCTCGTCGAGGTAGGTGAAAGGGGCGCCGTTCAGGATCTCGTGGGCCAGCACGCTCGGCTCGACGCTCTCGACGAAATGCAGGCGGACCGTGCCGTGCTCGAAGCGGCGAACGAGCGCCCGCAGCCCATCGATGTCCATCGCCTCGTTGAGGCAGTCGCCGAGAGTCTCCCTCACGAGCAGGTGATCAGGGATCTCGATCGGGCCGGCGGGAGCGTTGTCCTGGCAGGCGGCGAGCGACGGGAACACGGCCGCCATGACGTCAGCCGCCTCCATCCGTTGGATGTTGAACGGGTTCAGACGACCCCCCTTCCGGCGCAGCACGGCGAGCGACCGGTTGAGGTTCCACCGCCAGCGGGCGACGAACATCGGGCTCCGGAGCACGGCCTGGGAGACGGCGGCCCGCACGTTGTCGGGGCGAAGGAAGGCCGGCACGTCCTCGAGAGGGAAGGAGTGCTGGGGGCCGAGCGAGAGCAGCACCGCGTCGTTGCTGGCCGCCGCCTGAAGCTCGAAATCGAATCTGAGGCAGAACTTCTTGCGCAGGCCGAGGCCGAGCGCGCGGTTGATCCTGGCGCCGAACGGGGCGTGGACGATCAGCTGCATGCCGCCGCTCTCGTCGAAGAACCGCTCGAACACGACGTCGTCGTGCGTGGGGAGCACGCCGCTCAGCGCGGCCTGCCCGGCCCGAAGGTAGTCGACGACGAGGGCGGCGGCCGTCCCGTCGACGCCGGACTCCTGCTCCACGAGGGCGACGGCCGCCTCGCGCCCGCCCGCATCGAGCCGTTCCGCGACGGCGCTCCGGAGCCGGGAGACCTCCTCGGAGAGCTCGTCGGTCCGGCCGGGCGCCTCGCCCAACCAAAACGGGATCGTGGGGTGCTTGCCGGTCGCGTCTCGAACCCGCATGACGCCGTTGGTCACCTGCACGACCTGCCACGGGTGGCTGCCGAGGAGGAAAACGTCGCCCTGGAAGGATTCGATCGCGAAGTCCTCGTTCACGGTGCCGACGAAAAGGTCGCCCGGCTCCATCAGCACCCGGTAGTCGCCGGTCTCGGGGATCGCGCCACCGGAAGTGAGAGCGGCCAGCCGGGCGCCCCGACGGCCGCGGAGGCGACCGTTCACCCGGTCGCGATGGAGGTAGGCCAGGCGTAGGCCGCGTCCGGTCTCGATGCCGTCGGAGACCAGATCGAGCACCTCCTCGAACTCCTCGCGGGAGAGCCGCCGGTATGGCCACGCCCGCGTAACGAGTTCGAAGAGCTCGTCCTCCCCCACGCCGGCGTCGCCCCTGGCTGCCGCCTCGGCCACGATCTGTTGCGCGAGGACGTCGAGCGGCTGGTCGGGCGGGTGGAGGGCGTCGAGGCGTCCCCGTTCGACCGCGGCCAGGAGGGCGACGCACTCGACCAGATCGTCTCGCGTGGTCGGGTAGATGATCCCTCGGGGAACGCCGCTGCGGTGGTGGTTGGCCCGCCCCACCCGCTGGAGAAACGTGGCGATGCTGTGGGGTGAGCCGATCTGACACACGAGCTCGACCGGTCCGACATCGATCCCGAGCTCGAGGGAAGCGGTCGCCACCAGGGCCCGCAGGTCGCCCGCCCGCAGGCGCTGCTCGACGCGCTGGCGGCGCTCGCGCGACAGCGACCCGTGGTGGGCGGCGACCTCGTCGGGGCCCAGCCGCTCGCCGAGCTCGTGCGCGACCCGCTCGGACAGCTTTCGGGTGTTGACGAAGACCAGGGTGGTTCGGTGGTTGGCCACGCGCGCGCCGATCCGGTCGAGGATCTCGTTGAACTGATCAGCGGAGATCGCTGCCTCGAGCTCGCCGTCGGGAAGCTCGAGCGAGACGTCCAGGCGGCGCCGGTGCCCGCTGTCCACGACGGTGGGGAGCGGTTCACCCGCTCCCACGAGCAGGCGGGCCGCCATCTCGACGGGCCTCACCGTCGCCGAGAGGCCGATACGCATCGGTCGACGCTCGGTCACGGCTTGGAGCCGCTCGAGCGAGAGGGTGAGATGCGAGCCTCGCTTGTCCCGGGCGAGGGCGTGAATCTCGTCGACGATGACCGTCTCGACGCTCGCGAGCGTGGGCCGCGAGCGTTCGGCGGTCACGTAGAGGTACAGCGACTCCGGCGTCGTCACGAGGAGGTTCGGGGGCCGGCGGATCATCAGCTGCCGCTCGTACGAGGTGGAATCGCCGGTCCGGACGGCGAGGGTGATGGGTGCTGGGTCGTAGCCGAGCTCCCGGGCGACCTCGGCGATCTCGGCCAGAGGCTCTTCGAGGTTGGTGTGGATGTCGACGGCCAGGGCCTTGAGCGGACTCAGGTACACGACCCGCGTGGCGCCCTCGATCGACTCGCCGGCCTCGTGGGCGTGGTAGAGGCGGTCGATTGCAGCGAGGAATCCGGCCAGGGTCTTGCCCGAACCGGTGGGGGCGCAGATGAGCGTGTCCTCCCCGGCGACGATCGCCGGCCATCCGTCGCTCTGCGCCTCGGTCGGTCCATCGGGGAACCGCCGCTCGAACCACACGCGTACGGCCGGGTGGAACGCTGGGAGGCTCCCGCACGCACCGGAAGCCGCGACGTCGAAGGGCAGCGAGCTCAAAGGCGCATTAATGACCGTAGCTCTCGCGCGAGTCGTGCGACCTCTCCCGCGGCGCCGCCCGCCGGCCTGCGCTCGGAAACCGTCTTCTCGGGAACTGCGAAGGCCTGCGCGACGAACCTCTAGCCCAACAGCCGGTCGAGGCCCCGTGTCAGCCCGACTCGACCATGCACGGCGCGGATCGCGAGCAGGGTGCCGGAGACGTACGGCGCCGGGCTCTCGCCGGCGTCGTGGCGGATCGAGAGCCGCTCGCCCTCGGCGGCGAAGATGACTTCGGTCGAGACGGTGAAGCTGGGGAGCCGGAGCGAGTGCACCTGCGTACCCGCCACCGTCGCGCCCCGCGCTTCCCGGGCGCCGTGCGTTTCCTCGAGCGGATGGGCGAGCGCCGGCGGACGGACAATCGCGAGCCGTTCGGCGAGCTCCCGCGAAGTGCCGCTCGGCGCATCCGGCTTCCCCCCGCTCGCGTAGTCGATCACCTCCCACGCCTCCAGATGGCGCGCGGCCTCGGTCGCAAGGCGCAGAAGCAGAGCAGCCGTCAAGGAGAAGTTGCCGGCGGCGATGACTCCGACGCCGTTGGCCCGCGCCCGGCCGTCGATCTCGGCGTAGTCGGCCGCGGAGAGGCCACTGGAGCCGACGACGACGTCGACGCCGCGCTCGATCGCCGCGAGGACGTTCGTCTTGACGACGGCGGCGTGCGTGTAATCGACGAGCACGCTCGCCGGAACGGCATCGAGCGCCTCCTCGACCGAGGAGAAGCTCGCCGGGTCGGAACGCGAGACGCCCGCGACGAGTTCGAGATCCGTCGCGGAATTCACCGCCTCGGCGATCGCGCGGCCCGTCCAGCCGGTGACGCCTGCGACGCAGACGCGGATCACACGGCCTCCGCCGAGCAGGCCCACGTCGAAGCGTCCTTTGCCGTGCGTGTTCGGTACAAGGCGGCCGATGATCTCTCAGTCTTGCGCGCCGCGGGCGAGCAGGCCGATCCCGAGCAGCACGAGCACGGCCACGGCGACGTAGCGCCCGTCGAAGTCGATCCACGACGGTTCTGCAATCTCGATTGCGAGAAGCGCGCCGAGCGCGACGAGCAGCGCGCCGAACCCCCGTGCGGCCGTCGCTGCCGCCACGGGAGCGGCCCTTCGGGGTCCGGCGTCGCCCTCGCCCTGTTCGGCCGGCGCATCTGCCGGGATCACGATCCACGAGACGAGGTAGGCGAGCAGCCCGATCCCGGGTGGGACGAGGGCGAGTACGACGAGGGCGACGCGGACAAGGGCGGGGTCGACGTTCAGGTACCGGCCGAATCCAGCCGCAACGCCGGCGATGACGCGTCCTTCCGAGCTCCGGCGGAGGACGCGGGGGGCGGTTTCGCTCGCTGCCGTCATTTCGAACCTCCTCTTCGACGCTCGCAGCTTCGCAGAGGGCGCGGGCGCCGAGGATGCGGCTAGCTCGTGAAAGGAGGTGCGGGTCGCCCGTATCCCGAGGTGAGGCGGCCCAGTCTCGCGGCTCCCGGGGCGCGCTTCCGCCGCCACAGGGTTTCGCAGTTCCCGCTAGACCATGCTTCGGCGGGCGAGTGTCATCGGCATGCCGCCCCTCGGTCGAAGGGTGACGCGCGGCTCGAGTCGCGGCTCGTATCCGGGGAGCGATCGCATCCGCCACCCCTGGGCGAGCGTCGCGAGGACGAGAAGCGTTTCCGTCCAGGCAAACGTCTCGCCGATGCAGACGCGCGGGCCGGCGCCGAACGGGAAGTAGGAGTAGCGCGGCCGCCGCTTCCGCTCCTCGGGCGTCCACCGTGCCGGGTCGAAGCGGAAAGGGTGGGGGTAGAAGCGCGGGTCGTGGTGGGTGACGTAGGGGCTCACGATCAGGATCGAGCCCGCGTCGATCTCGTAGTCGTCGAGGCGATAGTCGACGAGCGCGCGGCGTCCGATCAGCCAGGCGGGCGGGTAGAGACGAAGCGCTTCCTTCACGACCAGGTCGGCGTACGTGAGGCGGGGGAGATCGCGCACCGTGGGAGGGCGACCGGCGAGCTCGCGGTCGAGTTCGCGGTGGAGCATCGCCTCGGCTTCGGAGTGGCAGGCGAGCAGATGCCAGGTCCAGGCGAGCGCCGTCGCAGTCGTCTCGTGTCCGGCGAGGAGGATCGTGATCGCCTCGTCGCGCATCTCCCGCTCGCGCCAGGCGTTTCGCCCGGCGGCCGCGAGGAGAAGTGAGGGGAGGTCGTCTCCCTTCTCGCCGGCTCTCCGGCGCTCGTCGATGAGGCGGGCGACTGTTCGGTCGAGTCGAGCCTGCGCGCGGCGGAAGCGGCGCATACTCGGGAGCGGAAGCCGTTCGAGCGCGCCGAGGTAGGGGAGCATGAAGAGGTTCAGCGCGTCGAGCGAGACGGTGAGCGCGTCGGCCAGCTCGTCCGCCTCGGCAGCGAGGTCGGCGGCGAAAATCGTGTCGCCGATGACGGCGAGCGTGAGCCGTGCCATCTCGCGCTGGACGTCGACGGTCTCGCCCTCCCGCCAGCGGGCGCTCGTTCGCTTCGCCGCTTCCACCATCCGGGGCCCGTAGCTCGCGACGCGCTCGGGCAGGAAGAGCGGCCGCAGGAGCCGACGTTGGCGGTCGTGGAACTCGCCCTCGCTCGTCAGGAGCCCGTTCCCGAGCACCCGCCGCGCCACCTGGAGCGCGCGCCCCTTCATGAAGTCGCGGTGGTCGTTGACGAGGACGCGCTTGATGTGCTCGGGATCCTTCAGCAGGTAGGTGTCGGTGCCGGCGAACTTCCAGTGGACGACGTCGCCGTCGTGCTCCGCGAGCGCAAGGAGAGACCCGATCGGGTCGCGCCAAAAGGCAAGCGTGGAGGCGCCCGGGATCGAGAGCCGCGCCCCCCGCGGCGGTCGAGGGGCGCGAGCGCCCAAGGTCGCCGGTTCTCCGCCCGAGGACATCCAGCGCGGATGCTAGGAGATGCTGCCCGACGCGAAGTCTTGCCGGGTGGGCGGGCGATGGTGCGAGAGCCGGCGTCGACCTATGCCGACCTGACGACGCCGACGACGTGACCCTCTGGATCGTTGAAGAGCCCGATCTCGACGCCGTCCATCACCGTCTCCGGGCCCATCATGCGCGACCCGCCGAGGCTCTCGGCCTTCGCGAGCGCGGCCTCGACGTCCGGAACCTCGACGTAGAACGTGACATGCCCCCCGTAGCCCTCAGGACCCGCCGCGATGCCGCCGCCGATCCCGATCCCGTTCGCGTTCGTGTTTCCCTCGCGCGCGACCATCCCGTAGCGCATCGGGTTGCTCGCGTCGACGTCCCATCCGAACAGGTCCGAGTAGTAGCGCTGGAGCGTGTCAGCATCCTTCCCGACGATCTCGAAGTGAACGACGGGCTGGCCCATGTCTCTCTCCTTTCCTCGTAGCCCGAGACATTCCCGTTGCCAGTGCGTCCGCACGCAAAACTCGCTCGCCCTCGCGCCGCCGAGCTCCAGTCGATCGCGCGGGCGAGCGGCCCCTTCCGAGGGCGCGCATCACGCGTTCGTCGACCCTCGACTGGGCAATCAGCCCGGCCGCGTCGCGCGTGATGGGCGACGTCTTCTGCGACATCGGGGGTGTCGCCGGTCGGCTTCATCGCCGGCCCCGAGCCGGGGCCGGAGCAGCGGCTCGGCAGGGGTCGTGACGGCGGAAAGAACTATCGTCAGCGGATCGACTGGACGATCTTCCACGTTCTCAACGGATCCCTTCGCGGGCATCGCTTGCTCGGCGACGGGATCGAGGACTTCGTCACCGACTGGGCGGTCCCGGTCTTCGTCGTCGCGACTCTCTCTCTCTGGCTTTTCGACCGGCCGGGTCCGTGGTATCGCTGGAAGATCGCCTGTCTCTCGGCGCTCGCCTCGGCCGGTCTCGGCCTCCTCGCTGCCCAGCTGATCTCTCACCTGTGGGCGCGAGAGCGCCCCTTCGAGGCCCATCCAGCCCAGACGCTCCTCCTCGCGCCGCCGTCGCACGAGCCTTCCTTCCCGAGCGACCACGCCGTCGCGGCCTTCGCGATCGCCTTCTCCGTCTCCCTGACCGGTGGACGGCGTACGGGCGCCCTCTTTCTCGCCGCCGCGTCGACGGTCGCCGTCACGCGCATCTTCGTGGGTCTCCACTATCCAGGTGACGTTGCCGGCGGTGCTCTCGTCGGCCTCCTCGCTTCGCTCGTCGTCTTCCTCGCCGGCGGGAACCGTTGGTCGCCCATCGCGGCGGCGCTGAGCAGGCTGACCGACCCGCTCGTCGCTCCGGCGTGGCGAGCCCTCGACTCGGCCAAGGCGAAACGGCGCCTTCGCCCGTCGAGCACCTAGCCCAGCCTGCCGGCCGCCGGCGACTACATGCCGTTCCTTCCCAAGGAGCTCACGGCCGCTCCGGCGAACTGCGCTCGGCGGGCAGGACCGGCGGGCGCGTTCGCTCGCCGGGGCCGCCGACCGACTCGGCGTCTTCGCCGGCCGGCACGCCTGCCGCGACCC